>JACDEG010000572.1 GCA_013816505.1 Pyrinomonadaceae bacterium
CTGCTACAGGTGGAACCGCAGTGGGAGCGCACGGTCGAAAGCGTCTTCGGCCCCTACCTGCAAACCGTGATCGTGCCGACGCCGGAGGACGCGCTGCGCGCCGCCGCATGGCTTCAGGCCAGCCACGCCGGGCGCGCCACCTTTCTCGTCACCGGACTGCATGGCGGCGCCGCCGAGTCTGACACCGGCTTCAATGGTAGCGCGCGTGGTCACACCGCGCTGGCCGAAGAAGGCATGAACGGTGGCGCCAGCAGCGAGACCGGGCTACGCCTCAGCGACCTGCTCGGCGCGCCGCGCGAGATCACGGCGGTGCTGCGCCGCACACTCGCCCGCGAAGTTAACGCACGCATTGCCGAAAGCCTCAACCACGCGATGATGATGTCCCTTGAAACCGGCGACGTGTACGTCACGGCTGGGGGCGAGTGGGTCGCCGGCGGCCAACTGATCTCTGCCGGCGGGACGCAAGCCGCAAGCGAGGGTGCGGGGTTACTCGCCTTCAAGCGCGAGATGCGCGAACTCGAAGCTCGCTACTCCGAGGTCGAGGCCGATTTGCAGTTCGCCGAGCAGTCCGCCGCGGCGGCGCGAGGGCGACTCGGCGAACTCGAAGATGCGTACGTGCTGCTCAACGAAATCATCGGGCGCGAGGAACGCGAGCACGTCGCGCGCGAGTTGAACGCCGCGCAACTGGCGCAGGAGATGGAGCGCACCGAGCGGCACATGCGAGTCGTCGCCGCTGACGCCGCGCGCCTCGCCGAAGAGCGTCGCTCTCTAGAAGGGCGACACGCGACACAACGCGCCGAGGCCGAAGCCGCCGAAGCGGCGCGGCGCGCGGCGACACGGCAGGTTGCCGCCGCCGCCGATGTTCTTTTAGATGCCCGGCGCGCCGCCGAAGCGGAGAATGAGCACCTGAGTGTGCAGCGGGCCGCCGCCGCGACCGCGGTCGAACGCCGCCGCGCCGCTGCTGCCGAACTCCGGCGCATGGAGGCCGAAGCCGGTGACCTCCGGTCGAGGCTGGAGGGTCATACGCGCGAAGTGGCGGAGATGGAAGCGCAGTTAGAAGAGTTGCGTCGTGCGATTGGCGCGGCGGAAGAAGACGCCGAGAAAGTCGAAAGCGAGCGCGCCGCGCGTGAGCGCGAAGTTGAAGAGGCCGCCGCCCGATTGTCCGAGGCGCGTGACCAGGCCGACGCTCTTTCGTCCGCGTTGACCGCGTTGCACCAGCGCGCGGCAGAGACCCGAAACGCCCGCGCGTCGCTTGAAGTACGGCGGGCGGAAGCTGCGGCGCGTCTCAGTTACGTGCGCGAGGCGTGCGTGCATGATCTCTCGCAGCCACTTGACGAACTTGCCAACGGTTTTGAGTTGGCCGAAGATTTCGACCTTGAAATGGCGCGTGTGCGCGTCGAAGAGATGCGTGCGCGGGTTGAAAGCTTTGGTGCGGTCAACATGATGGCGCTCGAAGAGTTGACGGAGGCCGAAGAGCGGCTCGTGTTCCTGACGACGCAGCGGCAGGATATCACCGACGGCATCATCTCGACAGAGGAAGCGCTGCGCGAAATCAAACGCCGCTCGCGCGAACGGTTCCGGCACGCCTTCGAAGAGATCAACCGTAATTTCGGCCAGTTCTTTCTCGAACTGTTCGGCGGCGGTCGCGGCGAGATGAGCCTGCTCGATGCCGATGATGTGCTCGAATCGGGCATCGACATCATCGCGCAACCGCCCGGCAAGCGCTTGCAGAATGTGCTGCTGCTTTCGGGCGGCGAAAAGGCGATGGCCGCGCTCGCGCTGGTACTGGCAATCTTCCGCTATCGCCCATCGCCGTTCTGCCTGCTTGACGAAGTCGACGCGCCCCTTGATGAGGCCAACATCGGGCGCTTTACTGGTAAAATCACCGAGATGTCGGAGAATACGCAGTTCATCGTGATTACGCACAACAAGAAGACAATGGAGGTGGCGCGGGCGCTCTACGGCGTGACGATGCAGGAGGCGGGCGTCTCGAAACTCGTCTCCGTTAAATTCGAGTAGGTATGAGAATGATGGGATCATTTCGTTTGGCCGGGGCCGCGCTCGTGTTACTGGGCGCGGTCGTTTTCGCCATCGGACAAAACAAAAAAACGGTCAGGCCCGAAGACCAGGGCGGGTCGCAAAACTCCGGCCCGGTACCCGAGGCCCATCGGGGCGCAGCCGCGCCAATCACCCCATCGACAGAAGACTCGGTGGCGGTCAAGTATCGCTATGAGTTCGAGAAGCCGGAGTTCGATGTCCGCTCGATCATCATTGAGCACGACGCGCGCGGGGCGGGGCGGATCGTGTTCGAGCGCAAAGGCGATGGCGAGCCGCTTACCGAGCCACTTGCGCTGTCACCCGCCGCGCTCGAACGCATCACCGGGCACTGGAGCGCGCTGCGTTTCCTCGAAACGGAAACCAATTACCAATCCGACAAGCAGTTCGCGCATCTCGGCACGTCGCGCCTGAAGATGTCAAACGGCGAGCGCGAGCGCTCGGCGGAGTTCAACTGGACGAAAGACCGTGATGCATCCGCGCTCGTCAACGAATACCGGCGGGTCGCCGATCAGTCGCTGTTCGTCTTCGAGATTAACGTCGCGCTCGAAATCCAACCGCTCGAATCGCCAAAACTGCTGACACGCCTCGACTCGCTGCTTGGGCGAAACGCAATCTCTGACCCGCAGCAACTCGTCCCGTTGCTGCGTAGCCTCAGCACCGACGAACGCCTCCCGCTTATCGCCCGCAACCACGCCGTGCGCCTGCTGAAGAAAATCGAAAAGTAAATCCCGTTAACGGCCAAGCAGCGCCAATCTTCACCTTAGACTCACCACCCCAAGCTTCACGCCCATATTTTCCATAATTCGCATCCGAAGATGAACGTGAACGTAGGCTAAATGCAATATATTTGTCACGTAATCGCACCAACTGCGGAAAGAACGGTGATGTATAGTGCATTCGTTAATAAAAGCTAAACGTAGGCTTTTCGGAAGAACTTCCTTAACGGGAATAACCTTACTTATGTTTTTGGAGGGATTACAAATGTTTGTGACAGTTCGTAGCAGCACGTTACGCGCACTAGGAGCTTTTACCGCGACCCTTTCAATGGCGGTTTTCGCTGTTGCACAGCAGACCACTCCGACTCAAACCCAGCAGCCGACCACCCCGACTCAGACCCAGCAGCCGACGTCTCCTTCGCAGAGCAAGCGGCCATCCACTTCCACGCCGCAGTCCGATACAACACAGTCCGATACAACACAGCCGAGTACAACGCAGTCGGGTACAACACAATCCGGCACGACACAGCCGAGTACGGCGAGTGATTCATCAGCCGCAGGAGCGAGCACTCAGACGGCGACCGCCGGCGGCGACATCGTTGAAACGGCGACGAAGGCCGGCAGCTTTAACACTTTAATCGCGGCGATTGAAGCAGCTGGCTTGACCGAAACGCTCAAAGGCGCCGGTCCGTACACCGTCTTCGCCCCGACCGATGAGGCATTCGCCAAATTGCCGGCCGGTACGCTCGATGAATTGCTGAAGCCGGAAAACAAAGAAAAACTGAAATCGCTTTTGTCCTATCACGTCGTTCCCGGCAATGTGAAGGCGGCAGACGTCGCCAAGATGAACGGTAAGACGGCCAAGACCGTACAGGGCGGCACCCTCAGCATCAACACGGCGGAAGGCGTCAAGGTAGGTAACGCGACCGTTAAGCAGACCGACATCGTGGCCTCGAACGGAGTCATCCACGTGATCGACTCAGTTCTCATGCCAAGCAGCAGCGGCGGTTCAACAAAGTCGAAGCCGTAGCTATATCCTAAGACTTCTCATGCAACATGATAACGGGGCTGTGGTTCACCGAACTACAACCCCGTTTTTCCTTTCCTTCACCTATGACCCTCT
>JACDEG010000125.1 GCA_013816505.1 Pyrinomonadaceae bacterium
CCCCTGTACTACGTGGCGAACCGCGCGCACCACGCGGACATCGGCGGTGCGACGCCGGGTTCGATGGGGATGGCGGCGGACATCTATGGCGAAGGCTTGCGGATTCCACCCGTTCATCTCGTGCGCGGCGGTGTGGTGGTCGCGGACGTGATGCGTCTGCTGCTCGCCAATGTGCGCGGGCGTGACGAGCGCCGCGCCGACTTTGAAGCGCAGATCGGCTCGCTGAAGACCGGCGCGGCGCGTCTGCTGGAGATCGTCGAGCGCGCGGGCGCGGGTGAAGCTGAAGAGTACGCGGCGCATCTGATTGATTACTCGGCGCGCGTGATGCGGGCGGTCATCGCGAAGATTCCCGACGGTGTGTATGAAGCCGAAGACGCGCTCGATGATGATGGCGTGATTGATAGAGAGGTCGTGTTGCGCGTGCGCGTGACGATCAGGGAAGAGCGAGCGACAATTGATTTTACTGGGAGCGCGCCTCAGGTCGCCGGGCCAATCAACGCCGTCGAGGCGATCACCACGTCGGCAGTTTCTTACGTCTTTCGCTGTTTGATCGGCGCCGAAGACGTGCCGGCCAGCGCGGGCTTGATGGATCCGATTGAGGTCATCGCGCCGCGCGGCACAATCGTCAACGCCACGCACCCCGCGCCGGTCGCCGGCGGGAATGTCGAGACTTCGCAGCGCATCGTTGACGTGTTGTTCAAAGCTCTCGCCGGGGCCATGCCCGAAAAGATTCCGGCGGCGAGCCAGGGGACGATGAATAACCTGACCATTGGCGGCATCGACGTGCGGACGGGTGCGGAGTTCGCATACTACGAAACAATCGCGGGCGGGATGGGCGCGCGGCCCGCGTTCGACGGCCTCGACGCGGTGCATACGCACATGACGAACAGCCTCAACACTCCTGCCGAAGCACTTGAGTATGCGTATCCGTTGCGCGTCCGCGCCTACGCGATTCGGCGCGACTCCGGCGGGCGCGGCACGCACCGGGGCGGCGACGGCATCGTGCGCGAGATCGAGACACTTGTCCCGGCGCGGATGTCGCTCCTCGCCGACCGTCGCACGTGCGCGCCTTACGGACTCGGCGGCGAAGATGGGAAAGTGGGACGCGATTCAATCGTGCGGCGCGGGCGGGCGCGGTCAATCTCTTCTAAAGGAACCTGGCAACTCGAACCCGGCGACCGCGTGCGCATCGAAACGCCGGGCGGCGGCGGGCACGGAAAAGCGTCGTCGAATAGGAAGCGATAAACACAGAGCGGCGGAGAATGGAACAGGAATGGATCAGTCGGAAGCAACAGCGCTTAGGGCCTGATGACGACCATTTGAGAAAGCGAAAGCGGAAATGTTGTTTCTCCCATCGGGGTGTTCGTATTCCCTGGCGCCGGGCTATTGAACCTCCCCTTATCGCCATTAAGAATAGCTCTAAAGCGAGAACCTCCGGATCGTTTTATCTCCAATGCCCC
Source organism: Pyrinomonadaceae bacterium (assembly GCA_013816505.1). GTDB lineage: Bacteria > Acidobacteriota > Blastocatellia > Pyrinomonadales > Pyrinomonadaceae > JACDEG01. Next base: position 1,461 of record JACDEG010000125.1, read on the forward strand.
AACTTGGTCTGTGTACGCAATGATTGTCGTTTTCCACTCCCTGGCAACTCTTCTCAGAAATCCCGGCGCGCCACCGATCCGACAGGTGAACAGTACAACACCACCAAGGTTTCCAGCCCCGAAAATTCTGCAGACTTGATCCCACAGCGCAAAATTTCTCAATCGACGTCTTTCATCGCTCCCTGTCGGGTTCCGCTCGTCCTTATCTTTTTGGGACAATGGAAGCAGGCCGCCCCCGGATGACTGAGACGGCCGATCAGCATAATGCGGACTACTGAAGTCTCTCACAAAATTCGGGTCGAAGTTCCTTCCAATGATTCTCATCGTCCCGCCCGGAGCCAGATCAAAGGCTCCCTCCTCGCCGAATCCGGGAATACAAACACCATGTCCAACGCTCAAGACTAAAAGCCCTCCCGCACCCGCCCTGAAGACCGCCTGCTGAATTCTTGACACCTCATCGTTGGGATCGGACACAGCATTTATTTTGGTGATTCTGCCGGAGTTTTCTCTGACAAGCTGGTCAGCCCAACCAACGAATTCATTGTTCCCGGCTTCAGACAAAATCACAGTACTCGGCGGCGTGACGTCACTGATGCCGAAGGACAACAACAGCCGTGAAGCGTTGGCTTCCTGCGCGCGCATCGCCGCATCCAGCACTCGCATCGTCATCTTACCGACGATGGCATCAGGTTTAGTCTGATAGGCGGGATTAATGATCTTGCGCTTCGTCTTGAAAGAGAGCACCGCGTTTGCTGTACTGGGACCGTATTGTTGAGCGGTCTGTTCCTGATCCGCGATGTTTAATCCATCCAGGAATGAGAGGGCGGTTTGTATTAAAGTCACATGAACGCCCCGCGAACCTATGGTCACATGTTCGGGGTCAGAAACAAGGCATTTTTGAAGACGCGCGTTGCCACGAAAAAATGTAGATTGTAGCGGCATTGTTGATTCTCCCATCAAGCTGGTAGCGCCAGTGCATGACACTTCACCAAGTCATTCAGTATGTCCATGTCAAAAGATTGGAATTTCACTTTCATCGGGTCATCGGTAAGGGAGTTCTTATCGAACGCACTCCGACTGTGCTATCGCGCCCAGCATCAGCAGCACCAATTGCGCGAAACGCTTTCAGTTCGCTGAAGTCCGACGCCTCAACGACGACGATAGCTCGCGGGAATCTCGAAGTCGCCGGCCTCTCTGTCCAACGACTTAATTTCTATTGCGCCCTGGATGGTCAGCACCTCACCCGGCAGGCTGGGACTCTGACCCGCGGCCATCCGACCGAGGGTGCCCAGAAGACCGCCGCCGCGCTTGCCATCCTTAAGTTCGCCGCTGCTTTCGGCCTTTCGCCCTCCTGCGCCGAGGTCCCAGCGAAAGGCGTCCGCAACGCTTATTCCATTAATCTTTCCCGTTTCTCGGGCCATCTGCGCTGCGGCTTGGGTGAGCTGAGCCGGTGAAATTCCCAGCAAGCGCCCCAGTGCTCCGATCATTTCCTGGGAGCGGCCGGAAGCGTCGTCGGTCGTCAAGCCGAGCTTGGCGATGTAGTTGCGATGGAATGCCAGCTCAGTGTCTTGCAAAGCCTTGAGGAGTGGAGTTGCCTCGGTGTTCCATTGCTCGTTGTGGAACGTCCAACGGCTGCGGGCTTTACTTTCGATCTCCTCGAATTCAAGGTAGCCGTCAGTCAAGTATTGTTTGCATGACCAGCCGTTCAAGGTTCTCTCCTGGCCGGTGGTGGTAACTTTGAAATCGGAGTCCACCAGGCGCACGGCCTTTTTTGGTAAGCGGCCGGTCTCCATCTGTTGATCGCGAACCTCACGATAGGCGGAAAGCGAAGACTCCTGATAGGTCTTCTTTTTCGGATCGAGTTGCCATGCCAGGTCTTTGTCCAGGCGAGTGATGGTAACGCCCGCCCCGCTCCCGCCAGCCATCTTGCCGACCACTCCTAAAAGGCCGCCCTTCATGCGTACGACAGAATCGTCTCGCTTCATTTGGGGCGTGATCCATTCGGTCGAGTCGCTCTCTATCACGCCTCCAAAGATTGGCATCCGCATGTGGCGGACAACCTTGATCGCATCGCTTGTGCTTTGGCTATTGACGCGAGCAACCGAGCGCGGCGAACTGGAGACGAGTGTGCCCGCAGCCGCGCAGAAAAGCACTGCGCCGACCAGAATGAGGACGGTGCTTGCCGTGACCCTCCACTCGTAGAGCATGGTGTTCAGTTTCATGACTTGTTCTCCCTAAAATAAAGTGGCTTGTCTTCAAGTAATGGTGAAGAGAATCTTTGAAATGATGCTCGCGAAGCTTCACCTGGTCAGCTTCATTTCGCGACGCGATCAGAGTCGCACGAGTTCGACGCGGCGGTTTCTGGCCCGCCCTTCAGTGGTTGTGTTCGACTCCACCGACTTGGAAGCGCCCCAGCCTTTAGTTGTCAGTCTCGGAGCCGCGATCCGGAAGCGTGCGACGAGTTCGAGCTTGATTGCCTCCGCCCGTTTCCTCGAAAGCTCCAGGTTGAAAGCATCCTGGCCGATGTTGTCGGTGTGACCCTCAACGGAAAGCTTCCATGTGGAATTGCGCTCAAGTGCCGTCGCAATCTCTTTGAGAGTCGACGTTGACTCAGGCCGGATATCAGCACTGTTGAAATCAAAATAGATGCCGTGGATATCGGCGCGGCCTTGTCGGGTAATCTGCTGCTCGAGCTGAGGCACTACTTCCTGGGCGGCCTGGGGCACGTTGATGGTGATGACCTGATAGCTTGTGCCGGATGAATTAATGACCGCGAGCCGGAGGGGGAAATCGGGGTCGTCGAGAATCCATCGATGGGCTGTGACGCCTTCAGCCGTGGCCGTGACATGCAGTGCGGCGAGCATCTTACGCTCGCCGTTGAGAATCACGGGAAAGGCAACCTGGCCGACGCGCCGGAGCGTCCACGGGATCAGTTCGGCCTGCGTGTTGTCCTGCGTTCCGGCCATCGCCTGGGCGGCGGCAAGAATTCCAGACAGCGCGTTGTCTTGAATACCTACTTCGTCTTCAGGCCGCACGGCGCGAACTTGCGCGGAACCCTTTTGGCGGAGTTCAAGCAGAATGTCGGTCGAGAAGCTCAGTGAAGTTGAGCCGGGAGTACGCTGCACGTCTGTCCCTTCGGTGTGGATGAAGGTCTGCGTCACTGCTCGCGCGCTCTGTAAATCTTCACGCCGGACGGCGATTCTTCCGGTCATGTCTCTCTTCCCGGTGCCTGAACCTTGCTCCTCGTTGCCGGACAATTTTTGCAGCGGATCAGGCACGTTCGGCACGTGGGCCGAAAAGAGAAACTCCTTGCCGTCATCCGCTTGCAACTGAACGACTCCTTCATAATCGCCTGAGTTTTCGGAGATTGCGAATGACCAGGTCAGTCCCTTAACAAGCGACACCTTGGGCGCTGTCGCGGGGTCGCCAGCAAACGGCGGCCAATTCATCTTGGCGAGTTGAGCTTCCGGTTTCTTCTTCTGCTTCTCTCCCGGCTTCATGATCCGGTCAAAGAGACTGCCGGAGCCAGAGTCTGGTCGCTCCTCTTGCGCACGCGGATTTTTCTGGACTGCCCGCACCCCTGCCACCACCCAGGCCAGACAGGCTAAAAGCAGAGCGGCGATAGATGCGACTAACACCTTTTTCATCGGTCATACCTCACGAACGAGTTGAATCGGAATCGAAAAGTGTGGTCACTACGAAGCCGATATTGATGATCGATAACACTATCTTTTCGTCACTGCCGTTGCGATGATCCCGGCAGCCCGCTCAACCAGCGGTGTGAGCACATCTTCGCCGTCTTCTTTGGCTTTCGCCTTTTCCGTCTTTGCTACCGATGGACCGGCTCCATCCGTCGCCTCAAGTTTGTATTCGAGCGTCAATTCATCTCTGGCTTTGATCGAAGAGGCCATTTGGGCCACCGTGTAGACGCCTGAGATGGCCGCCGAGCGCGCCACCGCTCCGCCCACTGAGCTGCCGCCGGGGATGTACACCGATGAACTGGCAACGTTACCTAAAGCTCTACCGAGTAAGCCGCCGCCACCGCTGCCACCCTTCTTCTGTGTGACAGAGGTATAAAGCACATAGCCGCATCCGCTCTGCCGTGCTTCCTCCAGGGCCTGCGCAGGCAGTCGGGCGGTGAGCGCAACCGTTTCCATCGTCGGGCCGGTCAGGAAACTATTGAACGTGTGGCGCACGGCCTCGGCAGCTTGTGCTGTGTCGCCACCACTCATCTGCGCTCGTGGCGTGACGAGACAGATACGCATCACACCCGCCTTTTTCGGAACATTAACAACAGGAGGCGCGGCACTCGTCGTCGGTAGCGTGCTGGCTGCGGGCGTGCTGGCCGGGGCAGAGTTGGTCGGGGCAGAGTTGGTCGGGCCGGAGTTGGTCGGGGCAGAATCGGCCTTCGGCGTACTCTCTGTTAAAGGGTCACTGATCTCTTCCGAGGCGGCTTTGCTTTTATTCCCGACGCCTGACTGACTTGAAGGCTTCTCTTTTGATTTAGACTTCGGCGAGAAGTCATCATCCAGATCACCGCTGCCTTTCGACGCAGCTTTGCTCTGGTCCCTGCCGCCCGACTGATTGGCTCCCGCTTTCTGCTTGTTCTGCGCGTGAGTAGTCATGACTGTCGCTGCTATGCAGAGCAGCAACGCGAGGAGAACGCTGATTGGTTTCGTATCAATTCTTCTCATAACTGTTAAAATCCTTTGTTGTCAGTGCCCACCGCGGCGCGCCAGACGCGACGTGGACGATGACTCATAACCCACCGGTAAATCGCTTTTCCATTCCGTGAATCGCGAACGCTTCTTTCTGTCTCGCTAATCGATTGCAGATTCAGAATGCATCGGCCACCTTTTTGACGACAGCCTTGAGCGCCTCTTCCGACCCCTTCTTGGGAGAGCCAATGATCTGCACCAAAATCCACGTGTCGCCCTTCAACACACTGACGGTTGCACTGCCCATAAATCCGCCGCGAAAACCACCGCTCATATAACCTTTGTCTCCGATGCCGCTCAAGGGTTGAATCTTGCGGTCTGTCTGTTTCTCAGCCTCCCTCTGGCTGTCGTCGAGAGCCGCATCATCTCGCGCAACATCCATTAGTCCATCCGTGATGCCGCTCATCTTTTTGTGCATCTCATAGGCCATCTTTCCATCCGTCTCGATCCCGACCATCAAGACCGCCGTGCGACCGCCGACTCCGTAGTCGGTAATTTCATACGCACAGCCGCCGCTCCCGTCGCCGTCCGTGTCTTTGACCGATTCGCCGAGAATCAGTTCCGCATCGGCTTTGGTGACAAGCGCACAGACATTAATCTTACCGGCTTGCGGTGTACTTCCGCTGCTGGTCGCCGCCGTCTGGCCGCTCGCTTGCCCGCTCTCAGTGACAGCGTCGGAACGATTGCACGCCGTCATCAAAAGGATGCAGAGTGCCAATATCAGCGGGACGTAGCGCGTGAGTGGACGAGTCTTCAATATTTCTTGATTGCGATAAGACTGACTCAATATGTTCATGTGTGGTTCTCCTCGTTCGGTTTTAGTCTACGGTTTACTGCCCATCAGGAACTGCGGAATCTGGAGGGGCGTTTGGCCTCTCGACGGCCACACGCGCACGATACCGCGTCCATCTTTCAAGGAACCGGCCTCCACCGCTTGGGTTCCGTTAGCGTCAGCGACCGTAAAATAACCCTTCTCGCCGGATTCTCCGGCCCCGAGCTTAACGGCCGGAAGTTCGTTGTTGTTGTACCAGACAGACCCTTGCTGGTTCATCAAAAACAGCCACTTATCGTTGTCACCTTTCATACCGAAGAGAGGGCCCGAACTGGTGTACGCCATCTGCACATGTCGGGACACACTTCCCTTGCCATCTCTAACAAGTATTCTTCCACCATTGCCTTCTCCTGTAAGGGCGCCGACGAGCGCCGAGACATTTCCTTTATCGTTGAGTATGTACATTCCCCGACTCCACGTCCCATCGTCGTCCGTGACTTTCATAATGGTTTTGCCTTGACCATCAACAACCTCGAACGGTGCCGTGACTTTCGTCGCATCTCCATCGTTGTTCGACGAACCTTTTTCCGAGGATTGATCTAGTTTTTTGGCGCGTGGTTTCTTCGCCCCCAGCTCTTCTGACTTGGACTCGACTGTGCCCGCCGCGAGAAGGAAACCCTGTTCGCCAGCCTTACAGTTTTTTTCATCCTCAATGAATCGAAGCACCCGATCAGCGCCGACGCACACCGGGACCGCACGGCTTGTTTCCTGCGCCGAACCTGTCACGCCCAGCCAAACAAGCGCGAGCGCCGTCATCAACCCTGCGCCGAACACAGTCATCATTTGAAGCCTCGCGTTTACTCCATTTTGTCTCATCGCATACCTCTTAAACTGGTCGTCAGTGCTCGAAGCAAGGGTTTCAGCGGCGCTCGGCGTTGATGACTTTTCCCCTGCTCAGATGGCAGGGGAAGTCTCACCAGACAAAGCGCCGCCGCACGCCGTAAAGAAGAGCGGCGCCGTCAAGATCAAACAGTTGGTGATTTTTATCCTGAAACTCCTTGCTTCGCTATTCGCTTCCTCCGCAGTGCCGCGCCGACGCCCGCGAGACCTGTGCCGAGCAGCAGCATGGTGGCCGGCTCGGGAACCGGCGCCACATCGTCACGTTGAACCAGCCTCACATTGTCCAAGAGATTCCCCATATTGTCCGAACCGGGCTGAAAGAAGACGATTCTCGACAATTCTCCCGGCCCGATCACGACGTTGAGGAAGGAGTAAGTGGAAAAGGCGGCGTTGCCTGCTAAGGTAATCTCTGAATTGAGTACGTTGCCAAAGAACAGAGACGTGGTATTGGATTGACCTCGCTGCGACCCGGCGAGATCGAAAAAGAGATCGTAGGTTCCCGGTCCGAAAAAAGCGGTGGACACGAAAGTTGTTCCGGTGAAAGTTGATCCCGGAAGCGCGCCGTCGAGGTTGATACAGATCGGACTACCGCCCGCCGCAACGCATCGCCCGAAGTCATTATTGGAAGCAAGGACTTCGACTGCACCTGATTGAACGGTAAATTGGTTGACGGTGGTGCCTGCAAAGTAGTTGCCGCCCGCAACTCCATCAAAACCTTCAGTGAGCACGACCGTATCGGCATGGGCGCTTAAGGCCGACCCGATGCCAAAGATAAGAAGCGCAACTATTCTCGAACAGTTTTTCAGAATACTTGTCATAAGGACCTCCTAAGTCCGAAGCATGAGAGCGTAAACATGGTGTGGAAGCTCGCGATCGGGTACGGCGGTGGGCAAGCGCCGCCTACACTAATGCCAGCCGGTTTAATTTCGCGAGGTGGTGACAGTGCGATGAAACGTGAACATCGCAGCTATGTTCCGTTGTTTGCTTGAGGCCGTCTACGGGCCGCCGCGCCTGAGTCCAGCCAAGCCTGTGATGAGCAGGGTCATCGTCGCCGGTTCGGGAACAGCCGTAGGTTGTTGTTGCCGAACCGGCGTCAGGTTGACTAGCGCAGTTGAACCGCCGCCGGAATTTAGCGCTGAACGCTCGTAGCATGACGGACTGCCAGAAGAACACGACGCGTTCTTTCCTCTCTTCCAAATTCGAGACCTATTCCTATCGAACAGTGGCAGAGGTGGGGCAAACGTATCGCAGAAATTTTTAAGCGGGCCGATTGCACTCGGAACATTGAATAAGGCTGGGTAATTGACCGAAGGGTATTGAGGATGGGAAGGGATACGTGCCGGGGGCGCGTCGAACAGTCTGCCGACGAAGGTCACTTTTTATCGACACGGAAGATGGACTTGCTCAGGTCATCAATCTCACCGTCTCGATTGACGCCTCTGAGCGTCAGGATGTAATCGCCGGTGGTAAACTTGCGGGCCGGCACGACGAGAGTGACACTCGCACCGGCTTTCGTGTGTCCGGGTTTAAGATTCCGGCGGCTGAAGATCTCTCCGCCGCCGACCGCTTGCAAAGACACGCGGTAGCGTGCGTACTCATTCTCTTTCAAGTTGAGTTGCAGACGCGCTTCGACCGTCCCTGGCGGGATGACAAGAATCGGCGTCTTCCCCGCATCGCCCCCCCTGACCCCGCCGACTGCGAGCAGCAGAGAAGCGTAGGCCGGCACAGCCCGCGCCAGCGGAGTCGGCGTCATTTGAGGCGACTGTTGTTGAGCGGGCCGGCGCGGCTCCGGTTCGGTGGACGGCTCTTCAGTTGGCACGCGCACTTCCGCAACTTTCTGTTCAAGCTCACGCTCGCGCCGCTCTTCATCAGTCGGCACTGCCTGAGTTTGCGCCAACTCCTGACGTGCCCGCCTGCTGTCTATGAAAAACCATGCGCCGCCTAACACAAGCAGCAAAGAGGCGAAGGCGATTGAGAACCTCAACATCAGTCTTTGGCCGCGTAGCGTCGCGAGTAGTCCACGCCACCATGACATGGCACTCGCCGGCCGCTCGACAACGTTTCCAGATGGTTCGATGTTGTCTATCCTTGTCGCCAAAGCTTCGGCGAACTTCATCCGCTCGCGCCGTCCGGGGTGAAGCAGATAATACTGCTCGAACCGCTCACGCACCCGCGGTGACACCCGACCCCGCGCGTAGTTATCTACTAACTCATTCTCGGTCTTCAATATCTGATCGAAGACCCGCGGGTCGCTGAAGTATTTTTCTTCCAGCGCGGTTTGCTCCGGCTCGGACAATTCTCCGAGCAGATAGCTGGTCATGATTTGTTCAGACTCATCCATCTGTGATGCCCAATATTATAGGACTGTGAATTGTGAAGAGTGCGAGACCCTCACTTACCTGTGGCTAATAACGCGGATTCATATCGTCGATTTATTCCTGAGACAGCCGGCGACGCATTGCTCGAGCTTGTCCCGCAGCCGCTGGGCGCGGTTTGCCAGCGCGTCACGCCGCAGCCCCAATCGCTCCGCGAGGGTTTTACGGTAGTCAATCCGGCTACCTCTTTCATCCCGATAATACTCCGTAATCAACTCGCGGCTCTCAGCCGGAAGCGAGCACAGACAGTCATCGAGACAAGTCAGGCGTAACTCTTTCTCAACCGCTTCGTCATCCGCGTCTGCCGCAGTCACTTCCAGATGGTCTGGTTCGAGCGGCGTGCGCTTGCTGTCGTGTCCCTTGAGTGACTCCAGGCACACCAGCCGCGCAACCTCGTAGCAGTAGGCGCCGATGTTTTTGATCTTTACTCCTTCGTCGAGTCTTCTGGCGACTCGATTGAAGGTTTTGTCCGCTTGCTCTTCGGGAAAGGGTGCCCCGCGCCACTCAAAGAATCTGATTAACGTGCGCCGTAACTCCTCATATTTGTCACCGGCCCGCTCCCGATCTGCATTCAAGCCATTGAGCAGCTTCGCAAAGGCATTCGCGGTCAGCCCCCGTTCCATTTACCTTATACCTTCCAGGCTTTCCATCAAGCCGGTGCTACACAACTCAATAATCATCTGCGGATTCCACGACTCTCATTTCTGTTAAGTACCTCAGCAAAAGATTTTCGGTATCAAGGATGAATGAAGAAGATGCTGGATGTTGGATGCCAGATGTTGGCCGGAACATTTGCGTGTCTTGACTAGCATCCGGCATCTGTTCCCCGATGGCTGTCACTTTTGCCTTTTGCCTTTTTACTTTTGCCTTCCTACTTACCTCCATTCGCCTTGCAGCACGAAAGCCCCCCAGTAGTAAGGTGATTGCCAATGCTTCTTCTTCATCATCTCTAGTTGCGCGGTGCGCAGCGCCGCAGCCGGTGTCAACCTCTCGCGCATCATGCCCCGGTAGAAACGCTTCATCAACTCAGCGGTCGCCGCGTCGTCGACCTGCCACAGGCTTGCCATCACGCGCGTCGAACCGGCATACATGAAGCCCCGCGTCAGTCCAATCAAACCTTCGCCTCTGATCTCTTTCCCAAGTCCCGTCTGACAGGCGCTCAAGACGACCAGATCGGCGTTGAGCCGCATGTTGTAAATCTCATGCAGCCGCAGGAATCCGTCTTGCGGTCGTCCCGCCTCATCAATCAGCGAGAGTACCAGCCCTGACAGCTCCGGGTGACGGCTATCGAGCAGGCCATGCGTGGCGAAATGAATGACGCGATACTGGCCGAGTTCATCGCTCATTGCCAGCCGGCGGTTGGCCCGGAAATCGAGCGCCTTCAAACTTGATGGCTGAGACGTCACCGTCAGAATCGCCTCCGCCTCGTCCCGGCTGAAGAGTAAACGCCGCAGACTGGCGCGGTCGCCGTTGCTGCCCCTCACGCTGCTGATCGAGCGTTCAAGCGCCGTCGAAGAGGGGGAAGCTGATGGCGTTGTTGCCGCCGTCTGATGCCGCGCAACAGCGGGACTCTTCCTGGAGGCACGGCTGAGTTTGACACGCGCATCATCGTCATTGAAGACCGGATCGGCCAGCACGGCCACTGACTTGGTCGCAGGCTGACGTCCTGCCAACTCACCTCGCAGCAGGGCGAGCACGGAGGCCGAAGGCAAACTTACGATTTCATGCTCCAACACTAACGGGGGTCGGGGGCTGGAGGTCAGGGACTGGCTTGCATTGCTATTCTCCGGCACCTGTCCCGCAGGCACTGGAAGGGTGGCAAATGGCAGATATTGCAGCGCGCCGTCGGCGACGATCAGCAAACGCTTCGTGCCCAACTGCGCGGCTACTGGACCGAGCAACATTTGGCTTAAAGCGGCCGCCTGCGCTTGGTACTGTGCGTCAGCCTCCGTCGCGCGCGCGCGTTGTTGAGCTTCCGTCAACCCCGGCGCGGGCTGCCGCGCGACGAGTAACTGATAGGCGCGCCGCGCCGCAGATTCGATCTCCACGCGTGAAGGCAGTTGGTAACTGAGCACACGATCAGTCGTCACGGCCCAGAGATAGCTATGGTCACGGCCCAGCGCGTATTCCAACAAAATGGTGTCGTCGTCGAGCATCTGCTGTTGGATTTCTTTTGTGCCAAGCGTCTGTGGTTGCGTGAGAGCCGCATAACGTGGGCTGCGCTGACGGATTTCAATCTGCGCCTGACGATATTCATCAGTCAGCCCGTCAATCTCTTTTTCTGCTGCGGCTTTTTGCGCATCGGTGTGTTTGCCGCTCAGGAGTTTTGTTAGATTATCCAGCTTGATTGTAATGCGTTGTTCGAGGCTGCGCTCGCGTTCGAGCAGTTTTGTGTCTACTCCTTCTCGAACATCGGTATGGGCTTCTACAAGAAGTTCCAGCAGACTTCGAGCGCGAGCCTGTTCGCTGACCGTAAGCGCCACTAGATTATGCCCGGCTTGAGGATCAGCCACGTGCATCCGCATCAGCAAATCAATGTAGAATTCGTGGTAGTCAGACACGGCAGCCAAAAAGGACGCGCGATTTTCCTGGTCGCCCGCACGAGTGCGAATGAATTCCAGCAGGCTAATCGCTCTCTCAATGTTGCTATGCGCTTCTGTGAGGTTGCCTTGGTCGCGCCTCAAGAAGGCAATATTCTTGAGCACGTACGCTTCTGTGCGCCGGTCGCCCACGCCCTGTGCCAGAGCTAAAGCTTGGCTGTAGCTTTCTAACGACCTTTGCCGTTCGCTTAAAGCGCCGTATATCTGACCGAGGTTGTTGAGCGTGGCGGCTTCACCAAGTCGGTCGCCTACCGCCCGGCGTAGCGTTAAGGACTGATTGTAGTACTCCATCGCCTTCTGCGGTTGGCCCAATTCACGATATGCGGTTCCGATATTGTTGAGGGCGACGGCCACTTGCCTTTTGTCATCCGCTGCCTGTAGCAGCGGCAAAGCCTGATTATAGTAGCCCAACGCTTTCTGCATCTCGCCCATGTCGCTGTACACGCTGCCGACGTCTTGAAGCGTCTTAGCTT
>JACDEG010000573.1 GCA_013816505.1 Pyrinomonadaceae bacterium
GCCGTCTCGGTGTGGGATGTCAATCCTGTTAAAAAGTTATACGAGCAAGCGCCATGCAGAAACGTCAGGCTCAGCCACGACGGACGGTATCTCGCTTTCTCGTTCGGCGGAAACATTCAGGTAGATCTGATCGACCCGGACATTACCGAGAATACCGAATTTAAAAGGTCGGAGTACGATACCATCGACGGTGTCGCATTGAGCCCTGGCGCGGAGTTCACCGCCAGCGCCGTGGGTAACCGTTCACCTCTACTTTTTGCAAGAGGAGGGTAGAGAAGTGGGGCGCTTGGAGCACGACGACAAGGTGACGCACGTCAGTTTCGTGTTGCGGGACAAGGTTTCTTACATAGCGACAATCACCGAAGACCGGATGGCGCACCTCTGGGCAGGGGACTTCCGCGACCAAAAACACGTGCGCTTATACGAGGCCATGCGCATCCGCCACGAAGGAACAATTAACCAGATGGTTTTCGGCCCGAAACCACGCATCGTGGCTACCATCAGCGACGACGGTACGGCCCGTGTCTGGGAAAAGATGAACGGCGCAGCAATCGCCGCTATAGATCATGGGGAAGCCAGCAGGGAGCACGTCAGCAATAACGGCAGGTTCATTGCGGGCGCATCGGCGAACGAGGCTTGGGTCTGGGACACACGCTCGCGGCAGCTCGTCAACAAATTCCAGGGCACATTCCAGGGCACGGACGACATCGTGGTGAGCGATGACGGCAAATACCTGATTTCGGGCGGCAGCGGCAGTTACGGAATCCCGGTGCGCTCGTGGGACACAAGCACCGGCAAATCCGTCAGCCTCGGCCCGCCCGACCATCGCCTGCACGCGGCCAGTCGCGACGGCCAGTATATCGCCACCGGGAGCGATGACCCCCGGCAACTGCGGCTTTGGGACAATTACGGCAAGAGCAATGGAGCGCTCCACACGATCAGTCTCAACGCGGACTTGGAAACAGTCGCCTTCAGCCCCGGCGGGATGCTCTTCGCAATCGTCAGTAAAGATCGCGTCGTGAGCGTCCGAGAAACACCGACTAATAACGAGGTCATTAAGCTCGAACGCGCTCCGGGCGTCGTTTCAGTCCGGACGAGACCACGTTCGCCGCCGCAGGCGAGGACAAGGTCGTCAGAGTCTTCAAGAGGAAGTCGGGCGGGCGAACTTCTGCCGCGGAGGTCGCGCGTTTCTCCGTCCCCGAAGCGATATGGCGGCTCGTCTACAGCCCCGAAGGGAACCACATCGGCGTTCAATGCCAAGGCGGGAAGGTCTTGCTATGGATCAATATGAGAAAGGATGCGCTACCCATCGAGCACGATTCCGCCGTGTCGGAGATTGCCTTCAGCCGACGCGGGCGCTACTTCGTCGCCGGGTTCGATGATGGTGCGGTGCGGATTAGGAGGACGGCTGACGGCGGCAAGGCCGCGGAGTTCAAATACGGCACGACCATCTCAAAGTTCGCCTTCACTCCCGACGAGCGTTACCTGGCAATCTCCACGTCAATGCACGACAGGAAGGGCGACCCGGAAGACGACCAGACGGTATTCGTCTGGGATGTTGATAAAAATGAAAACGTGATACGGATGGATTATCAAGAATACATCCGTCACATCGCGTTTGACGCACAGGGGCGATACCTACACGTCATCAGCGACGGCCAGACGGCCCAAGTCCTCTGGCTCCCACAAGACATGTTTGACGAGGCGCATTTACGCTTGTCTGCGAACACACCCCAATAGGAATTGGATGGTTTAGCGGAATGAAAGTCACGAGTCTGCGTGACGCAAGCCGGATTGAATTTGGTAACTTATTTGTCCCGTCCTAAGTGTTCGCGAGAAAATAAGTCCGAATATGAATTGTTCCCCTAATGCAATTGAAAGCATTTTGGGGCACGACTTCATTATTCGCGAACAGTGAGACGCGGTTAGAAAAGTTCAAACTTAATTGTCAGATATTTCTTCGGATTCTGGCGGAAATCGTAGAGCAGCTTCACACTCTCGGAAGAGAGTTGGTTAACGTTGGAGTAGAGTTGGTCGTCGGTAAACAGCTTGCCGACCGTGCCTTCGCCGCGCTGTACGCCGGACACGACATTGTCGAGCCGTTCGGCGGCCGTGTTGACGCGAGCGATGGCGGCGCGTGCGTCGTTGTAAATCGCGTCGTCGTTGAGCAGCTTGCCCGCCGTGCCACGACCCTGCCGCAACTCGGCGACGATGACGTTAATCTCGTCGACCGAGCGGTTAAAACGCGCGATGGTGCCCCGCGCATCGTTGTACAGCGCATCGTCATTCAGCAGTTTGCCGGCTGTGCCGCGACCGGTGCGCAGACCGTCGCCGATCTCCTGTAAGCGCTGACTGACCGCGTTGATGTTCTTGTAGAGCGACGGGTCGTTGATGAACAGTCCGGCCGAGCCTTGCCCGGATTGAATCAGGCGGATGACACCCTGCGTATCGCGGATGGTCGCGTTGAGGTTGTTATAGAAAGCTTCGTCGTTGACGAACCGTCCGAGCGAGCCCTGACCTTGATTGATCCGCCCCGCGATCTCCGTGAATTGCTCGGAGAGCTTGTCGAGTTGGAGCATCAGGTCGTTCCCGGAAGTTGTCAGCGCCTCGAAGGAACTGGAGGATGTTACCTTCAACTCATAGTCTTCGGGCGCCGGGTCACTGACCGAAGTGCCGGGCGTGATATTAATCAATTTGTCGCTTCCGAGCAGACTGGGCGAGCCGAGTTGCGCGGTCGAGTCTTTGCGAATCAGTTCAGTCGCGGGCCGGCCATCGATGGTGCTGTCAATCGCCATCCGCACCTCGACCTTCGGGTCGTTGGGGTTATCCGATGGGGAGCGAAGCTTGACTTCATCAATCTTGCCGATGCGAACCCCTGCCAGGCGCACCTCGGAGCCGGGGCGGAGGCCGTCGGCGTTCGGGACACGTGCTTTGACGTACAGCTTGCTTGAGAAAGGCGAGATGTCGCCTGAGGCGTTGAGGACGAAGAAAATCAACACCGCGATTGAGCCGACGACCAACAGGCCGACGCGCAACTCCCGGAGTCCGACCGTCTTTTTGGTAGGTGGCATAGATTATGATAGCGGTGATCGGGGACGAACAAAGGGGGCACGGAAAACCTGTGAAGGGCGGACGCGATGAGTAGCGATGCTTAAGATTACCGCTCCGCGTCGCCACCCTCGCGGCCCGTCCGTCAACGCTCCCCGATCCCCACACCCTCCTTTCAGTGTCCGCGGATGAAGCGGGAGATGTACGGGTCTTCAGACCGACGCAACTGCTCGTCGGTGCCGCTGAAAATAATATTACCCTCGCGTAGCATCAGAATCTTGATGTTGGTCAGGCACAGGCGCTCGCCCTCTTTTTCGAAGACGATCTCGCCTGCTTCGTTGACGACCGCGTATTCCGAAGTCAGATACGCGACGTTGTTCATCTCGTGCGTCACGAAGATCGAGGAGACATCTTCGAGGTCGCGCAGCTTGATCGCGAGTTCGCAGATGGTGCGCGCCGTCGGCGGATCAAGCCCGGCGGTCGGCTCGTCGAACATCACGATCTTCGGCCCGCCAACCAGTGCCCGTGCGATCCCGACGCGCCGCCGCATGCCCCCCGAAAGCTCAATCGGCATTTTGTCAATCGCTTCCTCAAGGTTGACGAAGCGGAGCATGCGCCGCACCTCTTGCTCGACCTCTTCCTCCGGGACGCCCTGCTCGTGCAGTCGGTAGGCGACGTTGTCGTATACCGACAGCGAGTCGAAGAGCGCGCCCTCCTGAAAGACCATTCCGAAGTTTTTACGCACGCGCATCATCTCGGCTTCCGTGTAATGCGTGATGTCTTCGCCGTTGACGAGAATCTGACCGGCGTCGGGTTTGAGCAGGCCGAGTACGAGTTTGATGGC
>JACDEG010000574.1 GCA_013816505.1 Pyrinomonadaceae bacterium
CAATTGGGTAACGCCGGTAAAACTCACGAAACATAAACAAATTTCGGCGGGCAAAACCTTTTCCTAATTTCTTCAAATCCTTGGACAGATTTTCGAGCAGTTTCTCGCCGTAAGCGGCGCGGTCTTGACCGTTTTGCTCATACTCGAAAATGTGATAGCCGACCAGCCAATTTCTTAAGGTCAGCGCGATATTGACGGTGTCCCTTCGGTGATGCGGCTTGAGAATGGTCTGAGCTCCTGCTACGGGTGCAGATCCTGCTTGCCGCAAAGCCCGATCTTTACATGAGCTGTGCCGGCTCCCTTGAACTGGATCGCGGCAGGTGGCGGTCTCGATCATATGGCGGCTGCTCGTGTGCGGGCATCACTTCTGCGGGACACTCCGCGGCCCACTCCTGCCGCTCATCTGCGCTGGCATAATACTTCAAGTAGATCAACGTATCCTCTCCGCTTCCACTGCCAATGAGATCAAGGTGATAACTGAAGCCGCTATCCTCGGGTGGCAGCACCGTTTCCCCTCGCAGTGTCTCACTCCACAGCTCGACATACAGTTCACCATCACTCAGATGATCCGTATGCTCCAGATAAATACCCAACAGCAAGAGCCCATCGATTACTTCCCACAATTTGGCCGAGAGTTGTCCTTCATTCAACTCATCCGGCGGCGGCAATGAGATGCCAGCTTTGACGAGCACCTCAAAAAGCAAGATCCGCTTTGTTTGCGCAAAAGCCACGACGTGCTCCCAGAACTCTTCTTCAACTTCCGGCGAATAATTCTCTCCCTCGATTGACATCATTTCCTCGCCACAGAGTTCTGCGGCCTGCTGCTTCAGTTGCTGGATGCGAACTTCTCGCCACTCCCCTTGCTCTTCATCAGGTAAATTATCCGCCGCCATCTGATCTCCTTTTTTTCACCCTTTTCGGCACCACAGCGTGACGCTGCCCTCTCTCTGCCTCTATCGTCTCCTTCATTAATTCTGTGGTGGAGGACCCGATCTTATGCGCACTGCCAATGATGATCTCGCTCGCACCCGCGAAGCTTTCGATGCCTGGCGAGTCAATCGCAGAGGCCGCACCCGCATACCTCATGAGCTCTGGGAGAAAGCCGTGTCACTGCTCGATCACCACCCCATCACCCACGTCGCACGTCAACTGCGCCTCGATCCCACCAAACTGCGCAAACACAGTCTCGCCGCTCACCAATCGGTCTTATCCAACAGCTCGCCGGCGCCTCATTTTCTTGAGGTGCGTGCCTCCGGCCTTAACTCTGAGAGCGGCTCCACTTCCACATCTGCTCCGGGTGCGCCGCGCCTGACCACCGAAGCGGCCTGGCGACTGCAGATCGAGCGCGCCGATGGCCATCGTCTCATTCTTTCGGTGCCTTCCTCTGAGTGGTCGCGCATCGAAGCGCTCTACTCCTTATTCCTGCGTGCCTAAGCCATGATCCAGCTCGTCCCGCAACTCAAAATCTTGCTTGCCATAGAACCCGTTGATTTCAGGAAGGGTATTGATACTTTAGCTGCTGTCTGCAAGCAGCGTCTCGCGCAAGACCCGATGTCAGGCGCGCTGTTTGTTTTCCGTAACAAGTCGGGGACGGCTCTCAAGCTGCTGGTCTTCGATGGCACCGGTTATTGGCTCTGCCTGAAGAGATTCTCGCAGGGAAAAGTATCCTGGTGGCCGCTCTCGCATGAGTCTCCACTACACCCGTTGGCTGCACAGCAACTCTCCGTCCTGCTCTACCACGGTCACCCGCAGCTCGCTCGCTTCAACGCGGATTGGCGCAAGCTCTCATAAATCTTCAGGCGGCTTGTCTTTTCATCTCATCTTGCGGGTAATTCCACGGCAACCAATGGCCCGGCTCACGTCGCACTTCTCGCGCATGCTCCACTAACGCTAACAGGTAGCTCCACTCACTGAGCTGGTTCAAGCGACACGTCCCAATGATGCTCATCAGTAAATCGCCAATGGCCGCTCCGTGTTCGGTGCGATAGAAAAGCCCATTCTTGCGGTTTAGGATGGCGAGCTTGAGCGACCTCTCAACCAGGTTGTTGTCGAGCGGCGCCCCGGCCACCACAAGCACCCTCGTTAATCCTTCCCAATGCTTTGTCAGGTAAGCGAAGGCTTTCCCCAAACTGCTATTGGGCTCCACTCGGCGCTCCTCGATCTGCTGGTCGAGCCATGCTCGCAAACCACTCAACACCGCAGCGCTATGTTGCTGATGAAAGAGAAGCCTCTGCTCAGCACTCATCTCGCGCGTTTGCGCATCAAAGCCGTAAACCGCTCCGATGGCATCTAACACTCGTTGACATTCTGTTGGAAATGCAGCTTCGATGTCGATGAATTGCCGACGGGCATGCGCCAGACACTTACAGACAATCGTCTCGAACTCTCCACTCCAATTAAGCGCCAGAGCATCCGCCATCTGCAGCGGAGCACAGAGCCCAGGGGGTCGCAGTTTCAACAACTCGTCGATGTTCTCGCCGGCATGCCGCCTCCCGCTCGTATATAACACGATCTGGTGAGCGCCCAGACGCGAGACGATGCCGGTGGTTTGCAGACCTCGCCGCTCACCTTCCGCGAGGTGCTGGTTCTCTTTCAGACACGAGAGAATCTTGACCCGCGTGTCATCCGCATAAAGAACCTCTCCGTGCGCCGCCAGCTTTCGCAAATGCAGGTAAACTGGCAACACCGCATCAGCCACCTCTTCGACCCGCTCGAACTGCACACTGGCAGGTAACGGAACACCGAAAGCTGCCTGGAGCTGCGCGAGTCTGTAAAAAGGTAATCCGGCGGCGTACTTCGCCAAAGTGATCGCGACATCACACGAAGCCGCATACTTCTCCGGCCTCACATCTTCAGGCAATGGTGCAGTATAGCGTTGCTGGCAAGCTGAGCAGCGCAGCACCTCCTGTTCATACCTGGTCGCGCCGACGACGGGCTGCCCTTCAAGCCTGATCAAGATAGACGGAGCGTGGGTATCGTAGAGATGGCCTTGGCAAAGCGTATCCGGGCAAGCCGCACCGGCCCTGAGCTGAGAATCTTGACACGCAATAACCTCTGCTCCCGTATAAAGCGCAGATGAGAGGCGTCCATGCCCACGTCGCTTCTGTTGAGCCGGAGCCTGCACCCCTTCGTTCTTTTCCGTAACGGACTCGGAGGCGGCCTCCGGAGGGACAGCCGTAGCTTCTGGCTTCCCAATGGCCGGGCGAGTAGAACGAGTGTCCGAGCCTGGGCCAAACAGCAAGCGCTTGAGCCGCGAGATGGAAACGTTCTTCTTTTCCACGAGATGAATCAAGGTGAGTAGTAAACGAAAGAGACGTTCGGCCAAGCGAGAATCAGAATCGGAAAGATTACTCTGCTTGAGGCGAGAGATGAGGGCTTCAATTTCTGAAGGGTTAGTCGAAGATGGTTGGTCATGCTCAGTCATGGAGGCGGCATTCTATGCGCGTCCGAAGAATCCGTAAAGTACTTTCACACTTCGCCGCCGATGTCACGCTGCTTTACCGAAGCGACACCTTTGATCTGACAGCACTCTCGGTGGCGCAGTTGTACAAAGAACGCTGGAAAATTGAGAACTGGTGGAAGTGGCTCAAAGCGATGTACAAGATCAAGGAACCGATGAGTCGCAGTGCCACCGCGTTGCCGGTGCCGAATCGTCGGCGCGTTTGTGACTGACTTGTTGTTGCGAGCTTTCAAACATAGTAGCGGATTTACGAGCAGCCTCTATGAGTTTGTCACCCGCTGCCAAGAGATGAGTCTGACGGGGCTCAGTCAACTTCCCGCAAACAGCGCTTTACGCCAAGCACTGGAAGCGATCCTGAAATTACTCAATGGTCAACAACGGCATCTCCAACTTGTTGCTTGAGAGTAGCTCTCATATGGGACAGGACTGACC
>JACDEG010000575.1 GCA_013816505.1 Pyrinomonadaceae bacterium
GGGACTTGAAGCATCTGATTTTCTCGCTTGGCATTGGAACAAGTTCTATGTGGATAGCCTCGCAACACATACTCCAAGAGACATACGTAAAGACTACGCCGCGCTTATGAAGCTATTAAAAGCAAAGGACGAACAGATCGCGCTCCACCTATTTACTGGCGAGGTTCTTGAGAGGTTCTTGACCGAGAACGGTTGTGCGCGCGTTTCTGCCTCTGGTTAACGTGCTCTCATGCCAGTTTACGAGCGATATGCTCATTCAGGATCTCACTGACCGTCAACGGGATGATGATCTTTCCGCTCTTGCGAAAGAACGCATCAATCTCGCTCAGCGCATCGCGCGAGTAATCGAAGGACACAAAAAACCCCTGCGATCGCCCGCGTCATCATCGCTTCGAACGAGTCAATGTCCGGTCGTCCCGCCTTGTCCTTTTGCTTCACTTGGACGGGATACCACACGTCCATAAAATCGAGATGCCCTTTGTCCTTCGCGGCGGGTAGTGGTCAAGTTTGAATAGTTATGCATTCCGCCGCTCGCGGTATGCATCCTGCGAACTGACACCCGCACGCGGCCATCCGGCGGCAGCTACTTGCTCGGTTGCGTTGTCGCTGTTGGCAGCTGACGTTCAAACTGCTGCAGGTCCCAGTAGTCCCGCCACGCGGCGATTTTGCCACCGCGTAGCTCAAAGATGCCCATGCATGGGACGCTGACGCGCGTTTCACCGACAATGAAGTTGTCCACGCGCTCGGTCAGCACGACGTCGCCATCAGCGACGATGTGGCGTATTTCCCACGGCAGCGCGGTCATACGCTCTGCGCCGCGCCGCAGCGTTTCGCGGATGGCCTCACGACCTTCGATGATCTGCCACGGTGAATTCCACCACACCGCGTCATCCGTGAAGTAACCGGCGAACTCATCAGGGTCCGCGCGCGCACACGCTTCAATGAATCGCAAAATCAACGCAATGCTTTCCGTCTTATTCATCATCATCTCAGGCTGCGGTTAGCGAGCGTCCAATCTCACTCGTCGCCATTAATCGACGCACGCATCCGGCAGCTGCCAAGTTTTCGATGTTGTCGCCGCAGTAGATGACGCGAGTATCCACGAGCGCCGAAGACTTCACGGTGTGGTTTTGGGTCGGCGTTGTGGTCGAGCTTTACGCCACTGGCGTTCTTTGCGCTCGACTTCTGACTTTGGAACAGCGACGACGCGCTTTGTGAGATTCGTCAAGCGCTCCATCGGCGTATTGCCGGGGACAATTATTTTCATAACGGCTATGGCTCGATGAACTCCAGACTAAGGCTTCCGCACGACAAGCGTTTGTCGCGCAAGACCGTGACGGCGGCTTTCAGTGCGCGAGCGAATTCGAAGAGGGCTTGCGTCGCTTGTAGTCCGTCCGGGGCGCCAATATTAGGCACATCACAGACGGGGCACCGCTCTGAAATTTTGATGGTTTGGTCTAGCGAATACGACACTGCCGCATTACATGTCCGGCATTGCCAACGTAGTCCTCGAATTTCGTCAAGGCTTAAGATCAACCGATGTTCGCGTGTCACAGGTTGCGTTTCTTTCTGCCGCGCCGAAGTTGCGGCGTGGATTTCTCAGCACGTTTCCGGCAGGTGCTTGCCTGTCAGCGCAGCAAAGGTCAAGCGCTTGTCGAACACGGACGCCATCGCTTGCAGGAAGCGGTAACCGTCTGACGCCTTCCGATTATTGAACCGATACGACTGCTCATCGAGGTAACGAAACAGATGGAACGGTTCGACGGATACGTAGGTGCCCTTCAAGGCGCGCTTCAGGAGGCTCCAAAAGTTCTCGCAGCCGTTGGTGTGAATGTGCCCGTCCACGTACGCCTCGGCGTGGTCAATGACGCCGTGAACGTATTCGGCGTCAAGGCCCCGGTACGAGCGAAGCGCATCGGTGTAGATGGCCGCGCCGACTTCGACGTGCGCGCGGACGTTCGACTGCAACGCCTGTCGCTTGGTGTTCGACACAATCTCCGTGCGGATCGTGCTGTGCCCGTCGCGTCCGTGCCGTTCCAACAGGCCCATGACGGCGACCTTGCCCATGCCGCCAGTGCCGTGAATGACGCGCGCACGCTTGCCCTTGTGCATGTTGCGAGCCTTGCCGCCGATGTAGGTTTCATCGATCTCGACGCTGCCGCCGATCTTTTCAAAGCTCTTGGTCTGAACGGCGAGACGCAGCCGATGGAGCATGAACCATGCGGTCTTTTGGGTGACGCCCAGGTCGCGGGCGATTTCGTAGCTGCTCACGCCGTTCTTGCAGTTGACGAGCATCCACATCGCGGGCAACCATTTGTCGAGTCCAATGGGGCTGTCTTCGAAGATGCTGCCGACTTTGACGGAGAACTGTTTTTTACACGCGCGGCACTTCCACAGCGGGCGAGTGCTCAGACGGTAGCAGACACCCGTTGCATCGCAGCGCGGGCAAATGACGCCATCGGGCCACCGCAGCGCGGCAACAAATCCGATGGCGGTTTCGACGTCGGCGAAGTATTTGATCGCGCCGAGCAGGGTGTCTGGGGTGACGTCTTCGGGAACCATGCGACCATTATGAAGCCGTTACCTTGGTGAGTCAAGTAAATTGTTACCCTATTTAGGCATGATCTTGAAAGATGAGCTTTCGGGTCGGTGCTCCACCCCGCCGCCTATGAATAAAACCATATTTCAATTATTTAGCCGCTATTGGTGGCGACCTTTGACCAGCCTGCTTTGAATCCCGCTATTCTAGCGGGATTTTGGCGGGATTCCGCAAAGTTATGGAATCAAGGAGACGAATCCCGCCATTGAGCCGCCAAAATGGCGGAATGACGTTATCTTTCGCTGCTCATGTTCTGACAACTTCGTAGCGTGTCGCCGGCCCCGAACCCCGCTTTTGCACCAAGCCGAGATCCGTGAAGTGCTTCAGATGGTTTAGTGCAGTCCGGTTCGGCACTTTCAGCGCATCGGCGTACTCGGCGGACGTGACGGTTTCTCTGGTCGTCAACCACTTCCACCCCGAGCGCTCGGCTTTGCTCAGCGACGCGAGCGTCTCAGCGTCCAACGAACCGACCGCCGCCGACTCGCTTCGGTAGATCGTCAACACCAAATACGGGTCTTCT
The DNA here is from genome assembly GCA_013816505.1 of Pyrinomonadaceae bacterium. Lineage (GTDB taxonomy): Bacteria > Acidobacteriota > Blastocatellia > Pyrinomonadales > Pyrinomonadaceae > JACDEG01. The sequence goes on from JACDEG010000575.1 coordinate 3,120, forward strand.
CACGTGTACCTCGGCAGCGGCAAGTGAGCCCGCCGAGCGTCGTTCCGCATCGACTTCAAACCCAGCCCCCGCTCCTCGGCCAACTCCATCTTGGCGAAAACGTAGTGGAGCACAGGATTGCGACTCAGCATCGGTGCGTTGAACGACCGCATCTGTTCGAGCGTGATCGGTGGAACGGGCGCACCGGGGCTCTTCACGACGATCGTGTCGGGTGTGACGATCAACTGACACTTAGCTCCGTCGATCCCATAGTCGCGGTGAACGAGAGCGTTTACGATGCCCTCACGTGCGAGCCCAAACAGCGGTTCCTGAGCCTCGCGCCGACGGGCACCAGACCTGTCGATCGGATTCGGGAGCTTGTCTTTGAGCCACTGGAGTGCCAAACCCGGAGCAAGAACCTGGGGGCCATCGAAGTCCCTTGGCTCCTCGTTCCCTTCCGGAAAGTGAATCGTACCCAACAGGCCGGCTTGGGGCATGGCCGTCCGCGGCTCTTTGCCAAAGAGCAATAGGCCGAAACCCGTCGGCGTCCAGCGGCCATCGTCCTGCTTCAGAAGCCCCTGTTGAACGAGACGACGGTTGAAGCCAGGCGAGCCAACGGCCTCATCGATCTTCGCGATGCCTCTGTACTGCTCCAGCGCTTCCGTCGACAGATCGTCCGTGTCGACATTCGCGATCGGTCCCTCAAGTGGTGACAAGGTGACCCGCTTTGGCTTCTTTCCCAACCGTGCAGCCGCCGCTCGTTCTAGCGCTTGCGCGCTGAACTCTTTA
>JACDEG010000126.1 GCA_013816505.1 Pyrinomonadaceae bacterium
CACTGTCGTTGAGTGTCCATTGCACATCACCTCGACTGGCTTGATGCACTAATAGTAACTCTAAAATAGCCTTTCCCGGCTTAGCGATACAGCACCCTTTTTCGTGATGATGATGAAATCGCCCGCATTCATGCGTCGGCGGATCTTCAGGTCTTCGATGACAAGAAATGCGGACCCTTTGGTCAGAATGAAAAATGGAGCGCCACTTTCTTCGGCTATATTAAGACCCCAGGGCGCGCCAATCTCTATCGGGCAATAGACCGTGCTGCGAACCCGAACGCTATTCAAGACTTCGGTTAATGCATCCATTGTAAAATTAAAATGGGACGATCTGACATATAACTGGGCGTATCTCACATAGAAAAGCCTGCCAGATGATTATAGTCTCCTCTTCGGTGGTCACTCAAACTTAAAAAGGAGAAGGATATGTCTATTGTGATTACAACGCCGACAGGGAATATCGGCAGCCGCGCTTTAAAGCAACTTCTGAATGCCGGGGCGGATGTCTCCGTCATCGTTCGCCAACCTGAAAAACTCTCTGATTCAATACGCAGTCGGGTCAAAGTCCATCAAGGATCGCTGACTGATGCGGGTCTGGTGACGAAGGCGTTCCGAGGGGCCAAGGCGGTGCTCTGGGTAACGCCAGCCAATTTCACGCATCCGGATGTTGCCGCGTATCACAGCGAGATGGGCGCTATCGCTGCGACGTCAATTAAGGAGAACAAAATTCCTTATGTGGTCAATATTTCGAGCGCGGGCGCACAACTCGACAATGCCGGACCGATCTCCGGTCTCGGCAATATTGAGCGCCGGTTGAACGAGGTCGCGGAGAATGTCGTCCATCTGCGACCAGGCTCTTTTATGGAAAATTTTCTCCTTGAGCTTGAGCCGATTAAGAGCGACGGCGCGATCTACTATCCATTCCCCGGCGATACATCGTTACCGATGATTGCCACGCAAGACATCGGCGACGTCGCAGCGGAATTATTATTCAAGACGGGATGGAGCGGTCGGACCATTCGCGGCTTGCATGGCCCGGCCGACTTGACTTTCGCGAACGCGGCTAAAATCTTGAGCGATTCGATCGGCAAGCCGGTGAAGCATGTTCAGATCACGCCGGATCAAGCCTATCAAACCTTTCTCAGTTTGGGGGCCAGTCCAGGATTTGCGAAGGCTTATGTGGAAATGTATCAGGCTATTGCACAGCCAAGTGCAGTTGCAGAGTTGCGGACACGGCAGACGACGACGACGACCACGCTGCGTGAGTGGAGCGACACCATTTTCCGCGCGCTGTTCGCCGATTAATCGATCATGACAAAACGGGGGGGCATTTCACGGGCAACCTGCTCGGTATTTGCCCCACTCCCGGCGAGTGCTTCCCTCAATCGAGAGCTTGATACAAGACGAATGAAGTAAAACTACAGAACATATTGGTGGCCAATGCAATCCTATATAGGCCCCAAGATTGCTTGTCAGACCTCACACCCAGTCGCGACCGCTCCCGGTTCTGACCCGCTTCGTCACACACTCGGTATCATGGCTCGATATTAGTGATTTGAGACAAATCATACAGCGCGGTGTGCGACCCCAGCAGTTTCGGCAATCGTTTGAGATATCTGGAATGACGATCAGTCTACTTGAAATCTTTGATCAAAACGACATTCGTTGACCACAGGCCGCGCACGCAAGCCAGATACTTCCCATCATGCGACCAATCAAATCCGAAGACACGATCTGCTTCAAACTCGGCGAATTGCTCCGGCTTTCCGCCATCGAGCGGCTGAATCCAGATTTTCGATGGAGTTTCCAGCCGGGACGAGCCAGACGTTGCTCACCAGTTTGACCTGCAAAGCCGCCAGCACGCTTGAGTCGGAGGCGAGACTGAGGCGGTTGTAGTTGTTGGAATCGTTGGTTACACGTCGCGCCTCGCCGCTCGGATAGGCGAGATTCCAAATCTGTCTGGGCGATGCCGAGCGATCAGCGGCGACCATCACCAGGTTGTTTGAGTCCGCGAGCCATGCCATCTGTCCCACCCATTGCCATTGCTGATTCGAGACCTTTTTCATCGTCCAATCTAAGGTGCTCACTGCGACCACGGACATGCTCGCAACTCCATTAGGATTCCCCGTCGCGCAAGCGATGACACGCCCGTCTGGCGATCAGGTCGGATCGTAGAACGTCTCCGGAAACCTGACTGTTGCAACCTCTCTCTCGCCGCTGCCGTCGACTTGAGCGACAATCAACATCGATAACCGTCGCTCATTCAGCGAGCGCCGGAAAGCGAACTGCCTGCCATCAGGCGAGAAGGAGATTCCGGTCTCCACTTTCTCAAGCATTTTCTTCGTCGGCCCGCCCAACACGGAAACGCGGTAGAGCGTCCGACCGGGGATGTCTTTGGTGAGTGCGACGAAGTAGACGTAGCTTCCGTCAGGCGAGAAGGTCAGCGCGTGATAGCGAACCTCAGCCTGAGGAATGATCGTCCGGCGTGTGGATGTGGAGGGGTGCTCAATCCAGAGGCTGCTTAGTTGCGGCTTGTCAGCCGTGGCGTAAGCGACGAAGTTGCCGTCAGGTGATACTGCCGCGCACGCGATATTGCCGGTCGTGGTAAGTGCGTTGACCGTCATCTTACGAGGAGGCTCTCTTGCTGTGCCAGCTTCAAGCCAACTTTGACCGATGAACCTGAATGAAGCAACAGACGCCGCCGCGATCAACAACACGATCAAAGAAACCATCGCCGCCGTTTTGTGTTGACTAACCCAACCCTGTTGGCCGCCGGCGGAAGTGGGCGAATGGATTGGCGCTTCGCGGCTGGGGATTGTCTGTGACCCAACCGTTGATCCAATAGTTCGATCATTTGACGAAAAGTCTAAGAATTCAGCCGCCGCCGGATCGTCAATCTCGCTCTCAGTTTTTTCCGCATTCTCGAACAGGCCACGAATCTCTGTTGAGCCTTCATCGTTGCCGCGCGGCGCGGCGTAAGCCAACTCATCAACTTGATTTTCTTCCTCCTTTTGCAACTCGCGCACGCTTGCCGCAAAGCGATAGCCGCGCCGGGGGATTGTCACAATGTAACCTCCACCCTCAGGTGTCTGGCCTAAGACTTTCCTCAGCGTGTAAATGTTCTGCGTCAGGTTGCCCTCTTCAACAAAGCTGTCAGGCCAGACTTTGAGGATCAAGACATCCTTCTCGACGATCTGGCCGCTCCGTTCAACGAGTGCCAGCAACACATCAAACGCCTTCTGGGTGAGCGGCACTATCTCTCCATCGCGCAGCAGAACACGCTCCGTCACATCTACGGAGAAATCATCGAATTTATATAAATGCTTGACAGGCCGAGACATGGCGGCTTTTGAGAACTATTAAATAACTATTTGAGCGCGGTCTGAGGACTTTCTTATCGCTCCCCGAATACTTTGCTGCGCGAGGCGAAAGGGCGCTGAGATGAAAGTCAGACCTGAAGAACCTTGATGTCGCGCACAGTATAGCGCGGAACTTTGCGGGGATGAATCAGCGCTTCTTTACGTGGATGTTAACAACTTGAAAGACATGTCTGGGAGGACATTTTATGAAGACACACGATGCGATGTGGCCCTCACTGACGAGAAAAGTCCGGCTTACTTACCGGGTGCTTTCCTGGTCGCGATTTCCGCGCTGAGGGCCGTGCCTGTCATCACTGAAAAGTTTCTGACCGGAGAAGGATTAGGTTGGCACGAGCATGACCACGGTGTGTTTCGCGGAACCGAACTCTTCTTCAAACCCGGCTATGCCGCCAACCTCGTCAGCTCGTGGATTCCTTCGCTCAACGGAGTGGAGGCCAAGTTAAAGGCGGGAGCCAAAGTAGCTGATGTCGGCTGCGGTCTCGGCGCTTCAACGATTCTGATGACACAAGCATATCCGCATTCAACCTTCGTCGGTTACGACTACCATGACAAGTCGATTGAGATGGCACGCGAGCGAGCAGTCGAAGCAGGTGTCTCGGACCGCGTGAAATTCGAAGTAGCCAGTGCCAAAGAATACTCAGGAACTGACTTCGACCTGATCACTTTCTTTGACTCGCTGCACGACATGGGCGACACCGTGGGCGCGGCGGCTCATGTACTGGAGTCACTTAACGCTGACGGCACATGGATGATCGTTGAACCCTATGCCGGTGATCGAGTAGAAGACAATCCCAATCCGGTCGGGCGTATCTACTATTCCGCTTCGACGCTGTTGTGTACGCCGGCTTCACTGTCTCAGGAGGTGGGTCTCGCACTGGGCGCGCAGGCTGGCGAAGCGCGAATGCGCGAGGTCGTGACACGCGGCGGGTTCAAGCGTTTTCGGCGCACCACCGAGACACCTTTCAATATCGTGTATGAGGCGAAGCGATAAGCGCTTGAACCATAGCGTATCACCGCTACATAATTCTCAGAATAAACTCAGGGTTGTTGAATGACTACCTCGCTTGATTGTAGATACTTCCTGACGGTCGTTGAACTTCTTCACCGCGTCGCGACGAAACGAAATGAAACCGCTCGTTGCGATTCGTGAAGTAATATAAGGAGATTAGAAATGAGATACTTGTTACTGCTTTTCGTACTTCTCGTTCCCATCATAACCTTCGGTCAACATCAACATTCATCGAGTGCGACGAAACCAGCGTCGCTAACACACGGACTGGGCGAGATTCATCATCCGGTCACCACCACAAACACCGAGGCGCAAAAGTTCTTCGATCAGGGGTTGGCCTACATCTACGGCTTCAACCATGAAGAGGCCGTGCGCTCGTTCAAACGCGCCGCCGAACTCGATTCACAACTCGCGATGGCACACTGGGGCATCGCGCTGGCGCTCGGCTCCAACTACAACTTGCAGGCTGACGCACCGCAACTCAAAGAGGCGTATGCAAATGTGCGGAAGGCGCTCGCACTGGCGGGCAAAGCGTCGGAGCACGAACGCGCCTACGTCGATGCACTGTCGAAAAGGTATTCGGATAATCCGCAGGCTGACTTGCAGAAACTCGCCGTTGAATACAAGACCGCGATGGGGGAACTCTCCAAACGTTACCCGGACGACCTCGATGCCGCGACGCTCTACGCCGAGAGCATGATGAATCTGCGCCCGTGGAAACTGTGGACGGCGGACGGCAAGCCCGCCGAAGGCACGGAAGAGATCGTCACCACGCTCGAAGGTGTGATGAAGCGCGACCCCAGACACACCGGCGCGAACCATTACTACATCCACGCCGTCGAGGCGTCACGTAATCCGGAACGCGCACTGCCAAGCGCCGCGCGGCTTGAGCATTTGGCACCCGCCGCCGGTCACCTCGTCCATATGCCATCGCACATTTACATACGCACGGGTGATTACGAAGCCGCAGCAAAGAGTAACGCCGAAGCAATTGTGGCCGACCGCGCGTACATCGAGAAGACGGGCGCACAGGGCGTGTACCCGATGATGTACTACAACCACAACATTCACTTCCTCGCGTCGGCACATGCGATGAACGGGCGTTACAGTGACGCCATCAAGACCGCGCGGGAACTCGAAGCCAACCTCAAGCCGCATCTGAAAGCGATGCCGATGCTTGAAATGTTCATGCCGTACACAACTGTGACGCTGGTGCGCTTCCGCCGGTGGGACGAGATGTTGAACTCCCCCGAACCTGACCGCGCGTTGAACATCACGACGGCATTCTGGCACTTCGGGCGCGGGATGGCATACGCGCGGACAAACAGAATCATCAACGCCGAAACGGAATTGACGAAGCTACGGGACAAGATTCAATCCATACCCGCGGACGCGCCGTTCGGCAACAGCAACGCGCGTGGCGTGCTGCAAGTCGCCGAACATTTACTCGCCGGTAACGTCGCATTCGCGCGTGGCGATAAGAAGGTGGCACTCGAACACTTGCGCAAAGGCGTCGAGTCGGAAGACGCCGTGAGCTACAACGAACCGCCCGACTGGGACTTGCCGGTTCGTGAATGGCTCGGCGGTGCGCTGCTCTCGAGCGGTGATGACTTGGAGGCTGAGAAGGTTTTCCGGGCTGAACTGGCGAAACATCCGCGCAACGGGCGTGCATTGTTCGGTCTACTTGAAAGTCTGAAGCGGCAGGGTAAAGATTCTTCCGCCCGAATGGTTCAGCGCGAGTTCGACAAGGCGTGGGAAAATGCCGACACGAAGCTATCCGTCGAAGGTAGTGGGTTAGTCGAGGGAGATACTGGAAAGAAGCCCGCTCGGTCGGGCAAGGGACAAGGTTGACATCCTCCCCGACGGCCTCGGCTTATGCCACTACCAGATGATAGCGGGTTGCAGATGAGTGTGACCAATGAAGTATCGTTGAGAAGCTTGCTTCGGCCCGCCGTCCAGCGTTGAACCAGCGGGCCGAAGCAAGCCTCTGTGTTAAATCAGTGTCCAGAACCTCGTCTGCTCTAATCTAGCCTAACCCACACCGCGCAATTGACAAGTCGCTGATCCACTGCAATCGTCAAATTTCTCGCCTCGGTTAAGGAAAATGATTATAGTAGTGCCGTTTCACATATCGACAGCGGTGTATTCGAATAACAGGCAAGGCCCCATCCTGGGCGATTAAGTATTTCGCCTGCCTCTGCCATCTTCTCAAAGGTGACAAGTGACAGGTGACAGGTGACAAGATAAATGCGGAATGCGGAATTAAAACCAAAGCGTAGTTCTTTGGCTTGCTTCTTCAATCCACAATCCGCATTCCGCAATTGAAGTGTTCCGCAATCGCCAAGTATTGTCCTGTCACCTGTCACGATTTACCTGTCACTTTTGAGTACTTTGATTCGGTGTCACTCATGAAAGAACATTACATTCTGGCAATTGATCAGGGGACGACTGGCACGACGGTGCTGGTGTTTGATCGCGATGTTGCCATCAAGGGACGCGCGTATTCTGAGTTCAAGCAATATTATCCACAGCCGGGATGGGTCGAGCATGACCCGGAGGAAATATGGTCGGTCACGATTAGGGTTGTCGCTGAGGCCCTGGCCGACGCTCGAATCAAGGCGAGCGAGTTGAGCGCCATCGGCATCACCAATCAACGCGAGACGACTGTGATGTGGGAGCGGGCGACCGGCGTCCCCGTCCATCCCGCGATTGTGTGGCAGGATCGGCGAACCGCGGGCATCTGTGATGAATTAAAAGAGCAGAATTTGGAAAGCACCTTTCGGAGCCGGACGGGTCTGGTGATTGACGCATACTTCTCTGGAACGAAAATCAAATGGCTGCTGGACAACGTGCCGGGTTTACGCGCTCGCGCTGAGCGGGGGGAAATCTGCTTCGGAACAATTGACTCGTGGCTGGTGTGGAAACTGAGCGGCGGCAAGGCGCATTCGACAGATTTCTCTAACGCTTCGCGCACGCTCGTTTATAACATTTACGAATTATGCTGGGACGAAGCACTGCTCGAAACACTCGACATTCCCCGGTCAGTGCTCCCCGAGGTCAAGCCTTCTTCACACATCCATGCCGACACTGATCCAGGAATATTCTTCGGCGCGTCGATCCCCATCGCGGGCATCGCGGGCGACCAGCAAGCGGCGCTTTTTGGCCAGGCATGTTACGGGGAAGGACTTGCCAAGAACACTTACGGGACGGGTTCGTTCCTGCTGATGAACACCGGACGCGAGGCCGTCCCGAGCGAGGAAGGATTGCTGACGACCATTGCATGGAAGATCGGGGACGAGCCGGTGGAGTATGCGCTGGAGGGATCAATCTTCGTCACCGGCGCGGCGATCCAATGGCTGCGCGATGAATTGAAGATCATCTCTTCCGCTGCCGAAACCGAAGCGCTCGCCGCGTCGCTCGACTCGAACGATGGAGTGTACTTCGTGCCAGCGCTCGTCGGTTTAGGGGCGCCGCATTGGGACGCTTACGCGCGCGGAACAATCGTCGGCATCACTCGCGGAACCACACGCGCGCACATCGTCAGAGCAGCGCTCGAAAGCATGTGCTACCAAACTCGCGATGTCGCGGAAGCGATGGAGCGTGATTCAAAAATCAAACTAAAAGAGATCAGAGCCGACGGCGGGGCAGTCGGCAATAACTTTCTGATGCAGTTTCAATCTGACATCCTTGGGGTGTCGGTAGAAGTGCCGGAAATCACCGAGACAACCGCTTTGGGAGCAGCCTATCTGGCCGGTTTGGCAACCGGGTTCTGGGAAAGTCGCGAAGAGATTGACTCGAAATGGAGAATGGGGCGCCGGTACACTCCGCAGATGAGCGAGGAGCAACGGGGTCGTCTCCACCGGCGTTGGTTGCGCGCCGTCGAAAAGGCGGGCGGGTGGTCGCTCGAAGAGGAGTAATGATGACTCAAGGAAACGCGCCACGTCGGGAGACCTGGCGGACAACAATCTGGGGCGAGATGACCGCCGAATTTTTGGGGACCTTCGTCATGATCGCCTTCGGCAGCGGCGTGGTCGCGATGACAGTCGCTGCGCTCAACCAGTCTGGACGTGGCGAACTGATCTTCGCGGCGAGTGGCGACTGGCTGCTCATCACGTTCGGCTGGGCACTGGCCGTGACCTTCGGCGTCTACGTGGCTGGCGGCGTCAGCGGCGCCCATTTGAATCCGGCAATCACGCTCGCGCTGGCAGTCAGAAGAGGATTTCCGTGGACGAAAGTTTTGCCTTACGCCGTGGCGCAATTAGTCGGTGCCTATGCCGGAGCCGCGCTGGTCCTGCTCAATTACCGGGACGCCATCAGAAGCTTCGAAGCGGCGCATGGCATCGTGCGCGGGACGGTGGGCGGCGCAGCGGATTCGGGCGCAACCCTCAGCATCTTTGCCACGGCGCCCGCTTCGTATTACGGCACCAGCTACGCCGGGCCGCTTGTCGATCAGATCATCGGCACGATGCTTCTCGTGCTCATCATCTTTGCCCTGACGGACGCGCGCAACCAACCTCCCAAATCGAATTTAGCTCCGCTCGTCGTCGGACTGCTCGTGGCCGCTATCGGCATGTCTTTCGGCGCTAACGCCGGGTATGCCATCAATCCGGCGCGCGACTTCGGCCCTCGATTATTAGCGTGGACGGCGGGGTGGGGAGAAGCGGCATTACCAGGGGCGAACTACTACTTCTGGATTCCCATTGTCGGCCCCATCATCGGTAGCCTGCTCGGCGCGTTTCTCTATGATCTGTTGATTCGCGATGTGCTTATCGCGCGACACGAAACGGCGACCGCGGATGTTGAGACAAAAGGCGAGACAGTCAAGGAACGACCGGTCTCGGCGGTGGAGGAGTTCTGAGCGTGGAGTCGGGTGAGGGAAGAATACCAACTGATATTGAAAGCCGTTCTTACGACGCGATCATTATCGGGGCGGGAATCAACGGCGCAGGTATCGCCCGTGATGCGGCAATGCGCGGATTGAAAGTCCTCTTGCTCGACAAAGGCGACATCTCAGCCGGGACGACGAGTTGGTCCAGTCGCTTGATTCACGGAGGGTTGCGCTATCTGGAATACGGCGAGGTCGGCCTCGTTCGTGAGTCCCTGCGGGAGCGCGAGTGTCTTTTCCATATTGCAACGCATCTCGTCAAGCCTCTGCCGATGATGCTTCCCATCTATGATGGTGGCAAGCGCGGATCATTGATGGTGCGGGCAGGGATGCTCGCCTACGATCTACTCTCGTTCGATAAATCGCTTGACCACCACCGCATGCTTTCGCGCGCTGAGGCACTGCGGCGTGCGCCCGGCCTGAATCCGAATGGTCTTCGCGGCGCGGCTGTCTATTACGACGCGCAGGTTGAATACGCCGAGCGACTCACTCTGGAGAATTGTCTTTCCGCCACCGAGCACGGCGCGACCGTGTTGACTTACGTGGAAGTAAAGCGATTCGTCATCGAGGGAGCAGTCGTCCGCGGTGTCGTATTCGATGACCTGCTTGGCGGCAGTGAATACCGAGCATTGTCCAAGGTCACGCTGAACGTCGCCGGCCCGTGGGTGGATCAAGTGCTCGGTGGTCTTGAGCGCCCGCCACGACGAATGATCGGCGGAACAAAGGGGAGCCACATCATCGTTGACGCTTTCCCCGGCGGGCCGGCGGAGGCGCTCTATGTTGAAGCGGAAGCGGATCATCGTCCCTTCTTTATCATTCCCTGGAACGATCAATACCTCATCGGAACAACGGACACACGTTTCGAGGGCGACCTTGACCACGTCGAAGCGGATGAAGACGAAATCGCTTATCTGCTGCGAGAGACGAACCGCGTGATCCCTTCCGCGTCTCTGACGCGCGACTCTGTGCTCTTCACCTACTCCGGCGTGCGGCCGTTGCCCTACGTCGCTGAGGGGTCGGAGGGCGGCATCACGCGGAGACATTTTATTCAGGAGCATCCGGGCCTGAGCGGATTGCTATCAATCGTCGGAGGCAAACTGACCACCTACCGTAGCCTTGCAGAGCAGACGGTCGATGCGATCTTCAAAAAGCTGGAGCGAGACACGCCCCGATGCAGAACGGCACACGAACCGTTGCCCGGTGCCGCGACCGGTGATTTCAAAACCTTCAGTCGCTCTTTCATCGCTCGCAGTCCTTTCGATAAGAGCACGTCGCACAGACTGCTGCGAGTTTATGGCACGCGGGCCGAGGAGTTGTTGGAGTTGGCGCGCGAAGACCCGGAATTGCTTGGGCCGCTGACTGAACATTCACAGGCCATACGCGCCGAGGTGTTGATGTCTTTCCGTCGAGAGATGGCGCAGACGCTCGCCGATTGCATGATGAGACGAACGATGCTCGGTATGAATTATGCGGCTGGACGTGGCGCGGCTGAAGCTGTCGCGCAGGTCGCTCAAAAGTATCTCGCATGGAGTCCGCAACGAGCGCAACGCGAGATGGAACTTTACTATGCATTCCTGGAGCGACTGCATCAGCACCGCGCAGAAAAATCCATCTCCGCCTAATTACTCAAAAGTGACAGGTGACAAGAAAGAGTTAAGCTACGTGAGTTTTTGCGAGCGGAGCCAAAGTCTTTCGGTAAGAATTCTAGAGAACAAGATCGTCTTTGGCGGCACAGAATCCATATTCTCCTGTCACCTGTCACGATTTACCTGTCACTGCTGAGTAATGCATTACTACGACAACGTTCGAGAGGAAAAGAATGCACGACAATACGTCCCCGCACACGGCTCTGCGGGTTGTGCTTTACATGACGCTCGTCCTCGCGGCGGTGTCGACGACGCCTTCGACGGTCGCGCAGGGAAGTAAGAAGCAGGACGGCAAACTAAGTTTCAGTATTTCCCTCCCGCCCCAAAGCACAGAACCAATCGACGGGCGAGTGCTGCTGATACTTTCAGCGGACGAGACGAAGGAACCGCGGTTTCAGATCAACGAGGATTTGACGACGCAGCAACTCTTCGGCGTTGATGTCGAAGGGTTGAAGTCGAATCAAGCGGTAATTCTGGATACAACAGCTTTCGGCTACCCACGCCGCTCACTCGCCGACATCCCCGCCGGCACGTACACGGTGCAAGTCGTGCTCCATCGCTACGAAACATTCCGGCGTGGGGACGGTCACACGGTGAAACTGCCGATGGATCGCGGCGAAGGTCAGCAGTGGATGCGCGCGCCGGGCAACCTCTACAGCACCCCGCGAAAGATACGCATCGACCCACGCGCAAGTGAAACCATCCGGCTCACACTCGACAAAGTAATCTCGCCCATCGAGTTGCCAAAAGATACGAAATACATCAGACATGTTCGGATGCAGAGCCGCCGACTGACAGAGTTCTGGGGCCGACCGATGTTCCTCGGTGCGAGCGTGCTGCTGCCAAAAGACTTCGACACGCACACGGAAGCGCGCTTCCCGCTCCTGATTAACCACGGGCACTTCGCGCCGACCTTCGGCGGCTTTCGCGAGACGCCGCCTGACCCGAACTTGAAACCGGAGTACAGCGCGCGCTTCCAGATCGAAGGTTACAACCGCGTCGAGCAGGAGTATGCACACCAGTTCTACAAGGAGTGGACGGGCGAAAATTTCCCTCGTGTCATCATCGTCGAAATCCAACACGCCAACCCGTTCTACGACGACTCCTACGCCGTCAACTCCGCGAACCTGGGCCCATATGGTGACGCGATCACGTACGAGTTAATCCCGTTCATCGAAAAGCAATTCCGCGGCATCGGCCAGCCTTACGCGCGCTTTCTCTATGGCGGGTCGACGGGCGGGTGGGAAGCGCTCGCCGCGCAAATCTTCTATCCCGACGAATACAACGGTTGCTGGGCGGCGTGCCCCGACCCCATCGATTTCCGCGCCTACACAGTCGTCAACATTTACGAGCACGAAAATGCCTATTTCGCCGGAAGCACATGGAAGCGCACGCCGCGACCCGGCAAGCGTAACAACCTCGGTGAGTTGAGCGCGACGCTCGAAGAGATGAATCATCTCGAACTCGCGCTCGGCACTAAGAGTCGCTCCGGCGGACAGTGGGACATCTGGCAAGCGGTGTATTCGCCGGTCGGAGCGGACGGCTACCCGAAGCCGATTTGGGACAAGTTGACCGGCCGGATAGACCGCACGGTCGCCGCCCACTGGCGCGAAAATTACGACCTCGGCCACATCCTGCGACGCGATTGGGGAAAGATCGGGGGCAAGCTCGAAGGCAAAATCCACCTCTACTGCGGCGATATGGACAACTATTATTTGAACAACGCCGTCTACCTCGTCGAAGACTTTTTGAAGACGACGACGAATCCCGTTTACAACGGCGTCGTGGCTTACGGCGACCGCGCCGAGCACTGCTGGAACGGTGACCCAACGCGCCCGAACGCCATCTCGCGCCTGCGTTATCACCAGATGTACTTGCCGAAGATTGTCGAGCGCATCACGAAGAGCGCGCCGCCCGGATCGGACCTGACAAGTTGGCGATACTGAATCGGAAGTGGCTCATATTAGGGTGAGCGCATGATCAGAATTGTAACGATGAATAAAGAGACGTCAACATGCCTCATGTATCTCTTCGGATTTCGAGAACGATAACGTCCGTCGCACAAAGCGCGCCAGTCTTTGACGTAACGTCAGATTCCACCGCTCGACATGCGCCGTCTCCCCTGACTCTTTCCCCACCGCCGTGTGCTGTGCCGCGGGCAGCACTTTGGCATATGCTTCCCAGAAATCCGTATCGCATTGAGCTTGCCGATATCCGTCAGGGATCGTTTCCCACAAGCGCTGGCAGGTCTGTTGGCTACGATCCCCGACCACACCCCACACCACTTGACGGCTCTGGCGACGAGAGCGCGATCCACATC
>JACDEG010000576.1 GCA_013816505.1 Pyrinomonadaceae bacterium
TTCTCTCCGCCTGGCCGCGTCCAACAATACTTCGCGGTGCTGGCGCTGCACTGCGCCCGAGCTAACGTCTTTGACCTCACTGACGAGTGACCACCGCCGCTTGCGAGCATACTCGCGCATCGCTTCAATCTGTAGCGCAAGGGTCTGCTGATCGTGGGTTGAGACTCGCGCATAGATGCCTACTCTCATCACTTGATGCCCCTGGCCGAAAACCCTCAAAAATATAGCCGCACAATCCCAGCAATTTGGCAGCTTTTCAGGGCTTTCACTAGCATGGCCGGAATCTACAGTTTTTCGCCAGCCAAGTTCAAGCAAAATCATCCGCAAAAGGAGACTTCAATTGCCCGGCGTTCATGAAACTGCTTACCCACGCTTGAAAGCTTCCGTTACCGCCCATGACCTCGCTGCCGTCTACACTCCAACGTCAAGGGAGATCGCTCTTGCCGACACGCTCCCTCGCACTACCGCAGCCAAGAAGCTCTGTTTCCTGCTATTGCTGAAGACTTTTCAGCGCCTCGGTTACTTCGTGCAACTTCATGACGTGCCAGCACAGATCGTTACTCACATCCGCCAGTGTCTTGGCGACAAGTCCTTAGCCGTGAAGTTATCGGCCTATGATCAGTCAGGCACCAGACGCCGACATGTGCAGCTCATCCGCCAGCATCTCAACGTCAAAATGTACGATGACGCGGCACACAAGCTGCTCGCCACAACCGTGCGGGTGGCGGCACAGACAAAGGAAGAGCTGGTCGACATTATCAATATCGGGATCGAAGAACTGATCCACCAGCGCTACGAGTTGCCGGGCTTCACCACATTGCTCGAAGAAGCACAACATGGGCGGGCTGAAGTCAACCGTGCGATTTACCAGCGAATCGCTGAAGCACTCGGCGATGACGGACGCATCCTGGCGGATGACCTTCTAACCACTGATCTGGTCACTCGTCGGACAAAGTGGAACGCGCTCAAGGGTGATCCCGGTAAACCGACGCTGACTGAGCTACGCCATCTGGTGGATCATTTGCGCTGGCTATCCGAACAGAATGCCGGCATAGCAGCCTTTGCTGCGATCCCGGATGTGAAGATGCGGCACTGGACCCTCGAAGCCAAGAGTCTCGACGCCGCACGAATGAGTGAGATGGAACCTAATAAGCGCTACACGCTGGCTGCGGCGTTGATCAAAATGCAGGTGGCGCGCACGCTCGACGACCTCGGCGAGATGTTCATCAAGCGGATGAAGAAAATCCATCTCCGTGGTCAAACTGCGCTTGAGGAGTACCGCACCCGCCACCAAGCACGTACCGATCAACTGATCCAGATGCTACAAGACGTGGTGATCGCGCTGGACGCAGAAGGTTCCGCGGACGAGCGACTATCGGCGGTACGAGCGACAGTCGGCGGTGATCCAGAAGCAGTGATCGAAGACTGCAAAGCTTATACAGCATACGCCGACAACAACTATGCACCTTTCCTGTGGCGCTTTCATAGTAGCCACCGCAAGACGCTCTTTAATCTGCTTGACCATGCGCGACTCGTCTCGACCAGTCAGGATATCAGCTTGGAAGAATCGCTCGCCTTCTTGCAGGCACATCGGACCAGCAAAGCCGACTGGCTTTCCACACTCATGCCCGTAAGCAAAGATTGCAGTTCGCAACCATTTAGCCTGCTTGACCTGTCATGGGTGCCGGACAAGTGGTGGAAGCTAGTCACAGGAATGAGCCGTCGTGACACGGTGCCGAGGCAAGTTGATCGTCGCCACTTCGAGGTCTGCCTCTTTTCACAAGTGATGTGGGAGCTCAAGAGCGGTGATCTGTGCATCGCAGGCAGTGATAAGTTCGCAGACTACCGTGAGCAACTCATCTCGTGGGAAGAGTATGAAGAAGCAGTTGCGGCTTACGGTGAACAGGTTAACTTGCCGACCGACGCCGCCACCTTCGTCGCACAGATGCGAAAGGAGTTGGAGCATGTCGCAACGGCGACTGACGCCTCTTTCCCCGCTAACGAAACGCTTCGTGTTGAGGATGGGGAGCCAGTGCTTGGTCGGCTGGAGAAAAAAGCCCCACCTTCCGGCCTCAAAGCTTTGGAGGCGTTGATCGCCCTCAGAATCGAACCGGTCGGCATCCTTGACGTCATCGCTGACACCGAGCGATGGTTGGGCTGGACCAAGCACTTCGGTCCGCTCTCCGGTCATGATGCGAAGATCACTAATCCACGCGAGCGTTACGTGACGACATCTTTCTGCTATGGCTGTGGCCTCGGTCCAACACAAACCTCTAAATCACTCCAAGATATTGACCGCCGCCAACTAGCCTGGATCAACCAACGGCATGTCACTGAAGAGAAGCTCGATGAAATCATCACCGAGATCACCAATGCTTACAACTTGTTCACGCTGCCGAAGCAGTGGGGATCAGGTAAGTCAGCTTCAGCCGATGGCACCAAGTGGGACATGTATGAGCAGAATCTTCTGAGCGAATACCACATCCGCTATGGTGGCTACGGCGGCATTGGTTATTATCATGTGTCTGACACTTACGTTGCGCTCTTCTCGCACTTCATTCCGTGCGGCGTGTGGGAAGCTGTTTATATATTGGACGGGTTGCTGAAGAACGAGTCCGACATCCAACCCGACACGCTGCACGCTGACACGCAAGGACAAAGTGCTCCGGTCTTTGGTTTAGCTTACTTGCTCGGGATCAACTTGATGCCGCGCATCCGCAACTGGAAAGACTTAAAGCTCTTCCGCCCGTCGAAAGAATCTTACTACACGCACATTGATGAACTGTTTTCCGAAAGCATTGACTGGGAGACCATTGAAACGCATTTACCGGATATGCTGCGAGTAGTGCTCTCGATCAAGGCAGGACGCATTACGGCTTCGACGCTGTTGCGTAAACTCGGCACGTACAGCCGCAAAAACAAACTCTACGTTGCGATGCGTGAACTGGGACGAGTAGTGAGAACCATCTTCCTGCTGAAGTATCTCCGCGACCCGGAGTTGCGGCGGATGATCCAAGCGGCGACAAACAAGAGCGAAGCCTTCAACAGGTTCATCCAGTGGGTTTCTTTCGGTGGCGCCGGGATCATCGCGGAGAACGACCGCGACGAGCAGCGCAAGCTGATCAAGTACAATCATCTGGTCGCCAACTGCCTGATCTTCCACAACGTCTCATCGCTGACGCGTGTGCTGCACGAGTTGGCGGCGGAAGGGTATGAGATCGAGGATGAAGCGGTGGCACGGCTCAGCCCGTATCTGACTGAACACATCAATAGATTCGGCAATTACACGCTGAACTTGGAGCGGAGTACGCCGGCACCGGACTACAACTTGGCGTTCAAAGTTGTGCCCAAGCAGGCGCTGGTGTGAAGTGGCCCATTCCCTGCGAATCGTTGTCGCCTACCAAGAGCATCCGTAAAGAGTTCGGCGGCCAGCCGGGCGAATGGGCCTATGCAGAGTCTCCGTTGGTTGATGGTGACGTCGTTGTCGTAACCCCCGGTGGCGCACAGGCCACGATAGTGGCGCTTAACAAAAAGACGGGCGCGGTCATTTGGAAATCGGCGGTCCCGGGTGGCGACCCCGCGGGTTATGCATCGGCGATTGTCGTTCAAGTGGGCGGCCGAAAACAATACGTGCAGTTTTTGAGCAAGGGCATAGTCGGAGTTGATGCGAAGACCGGCCAGTTCCTCTGGCGCTACGCGGAGCCGGCCAAGGGTCCGGCACAAATGTGGACTCCGGTCGCGCGTGACGGGTATTTGTACGGCGGGGCCAATGGCGTCGGAGGCGGACTCGTCCGTTTAAAGCCAGACGGCGGCGGAGTCGCCGCGGAGCAGGTCTACTTCGAGCGCGGACTTCCGAACGGTCACGGAGGGGCGGTGCTGGTT
>JACDEG010000127.1 GCA_013816505.1 Pyrinomonadaceae bacterium
GAGCATCAACGCTCGACTCGCGCCTGGTTAATTTTCATCAGAAGTTAGATGAGCGAAACAGCGTCGCGCAAGCGTTTGATGGTGCGTTCGCGGCCAATGACAGCGAAGACTTCAAACATCGACGGGCCGACCGACTGCCCGGTCAGCGCCGTGCGCGAGGCGTTAATCAACAGCGCCGCCTTGACGCCCGCCTCTTCTGAAAGTGCGCGCAACGCCGCCTCGACCGTCTCCGCCGTGAACGGCTCGATGGTCTCTAAGCGCTCGGCCAGCGCGGGCAGCAACTCTTTCAGGCGCGGCACTTTCTTCAAATTCCTTGCCACCGCCGCGTCGTCGAAATCAAACTCGTCGGAGAAGTACGCACGCCCCTGAGCCGAAAAATCTTTGAGCGTGTGGAAGCGCTCGCGGATGAGATTAACCGTCCGGTCGAACCACTCGCGCTGATCCGATTCAAACTCAGGCCGCCATAGCCCAGCCGCTTCCAACTCGGCGCGCACCATCGGCTGAAGTTCTTCGAGTGGCATCGTGCGGATGTACTCGGCGTTCATCCACAGCGCCTTCGGGTCGGTCCACTGCCGCGCGTCGGTCTCGCTGAAGTTGAAGACGGCGTTGGCGCGGTGGATACCTTCGGGCGAAAAGTATTTGACGAGTTCGTCGAGCGACATGATTTCCTGCTCGTCGCCGGACGACCAGCCGAGCAGCGCCAGGAAGTTACAAAACGCCGCCGGGATGAAGCCGCGGTCGCGATAGGTCGTGAGCGATACAACCTCGCCGTGCTTGCGCTTCGACAGCTTCGCTTTGTTCGGCGCGAGGATCAACGGCAGGTGCGCGAAGCGCGGCACGGATGCGCCGAGCGCTTCGTAAATCAGAATCTGCTTGTGCGTATTGGTCAGGTGATCCTGGCCGCGTATGACGTGCGTGATATTCATCTCGATGTCGTCGACGACGACCGAGAGGTTGTAGAGCGGTTGGCCACCGTCGGAGCGCAGCAGCACGAGGTCTTCGATCTCCGCGAAGTCGCGCTCCTGCGCGCCGTACACCATGTCTTCAAAGTGCGATTGTCCTTCGCGCGCAACCTTAAGGCGCACCGCGAACGGCTCGCCCGCCGCCGCGCGTCGGTTAGATTCTTCAAGGGGCAAATCGCGGAACGGGTTGTTGCGGTGGTCGGCGCCTTCGGCAGTCGCGCCCGCGGCCCGCGCCCGCTCGGCAATCTCCTGCTTCACGTTCGTGTCCGCGCGCGCTCCCTTCGGCGTGAAGTCGCGGTAGGCCTTGCCCTCTTCGATCAAACGATGGGCGGCGGCTCGGTGCTGGTCGGCATTAGCGGACTGATAGACGATCTCTTCGTCGTAGTCGAGGCCGAGCCACTCCAGTCCTTCGAGGATCGAGCGCGTCGATGCTTCGGTCGAGCGCTCGCGGTCAGTGTCTTCGACACGCAGCAGCATTTTGCCGCCCGTCTTGCGCGCAAACAGCCAGTTGAAAAGCGCGGTGCGCGCCGCGCCGATGTGCAGGTAGCCGGTTGGTGATGGTGCGAAACGAACGCGAACAGACATAAAAACGGTGACAGGTGAATAGTGACAGGTGACAGGCGAGAGCAACCTTGCGGGCGGCCCACAGGAAGTCGCCGGGTGTGCAAAATAATAACGAGTGACCGGACGGAACAAGTTCTAATCTTGTCACCTGTCGCTTGTCACTCGTCACTAAATCATGGCGGAGATGACAGGATTCGAACCTGCGATAGGCTTTTGACCTATAACGGTTTAGCAAACCGCCGCCTTCAGCCACTCGGCCACATCTCCGTGTCCTCTCAGGCGAGGTGATATTCTAGTCTGCGACTATATATTGTCAAGCGGCGGGAAAGTGAGGCAGGGTCAATCAGTTCTCCGCGCTTCGTGTTTAAGGGCGACGCCGAACAGACGAGCTACTCAACCGTGATTACTCGACCATGACGACGGCCACGTTCGAGTCAACGCGCAAACGCGGCACGAGGGTCAGGCGCTCTTGCGCTTGCTCTTTGCCCGGCAGCTCCCAACCGCCCATCCATTGCTCGTTCGCCGTTGATTCGGTGGAAAGCGTCAGGCGAAGTTCGTAGCGTCCCGGCGCGGGAGGGCGAAAGTTAGTGAACGTGTAGAGCGGCAGATAGGCTTCCCCGTTCTGCTGCGCCGTCGGGTCAAAGCTTTCGCCGGCGGCTAAGCGACGGAAGTCTTGAAGCCGCAGCGGGGCCAGCATGTCGTACTCAATTTCAACTGCCGGCAGCGGTTGCGGTCCGGTGATCTGCGGCAGATAGTGCGGGTAACGCAGTCCGAGTTCTGAGCCTTCGAGCACGCCGATGATCCAGAGCGGCTGATCGGAGATGTTGCGAACGGCGATTGACACCTGAACCGGTGCGCCAACTTGTTGCGGTTCACTCGGAACCGTCAAGCGGACTGAGAAAGGGAGTTCGGGCATGACACCATTTCCTTAAATTCTCAAGAGTGACAGGTGACAAGTGACAGGTGACAGGGAAAGCAACCACCATGCGGCTGGCGGAATGCTTTTTGGAATCACGAGGCTTCCTGATTCGCCACACAGAATATTGCTGTCGTAGTTGCACGCTTGATGCTTCCGTCTTGTCACCGTTTACCTGTCACCTGTCACTTCTGAGTAACGTCGGTTTAGTACATACCGGCGCGGGCGGCTTTCGACAGTTTATCGGCCTTGAGGGACAAGCGTTTTCTCGTCGCTTTAGCTCCTTTATCGTCGCCTGCCGCATCCTGCGTCAAAGCTAAACGAGTCGCGACCATCTCGCGCGTGATCGCATCAACCGGCGCGTTCGGGTCGTCCGTGTCAACAACCGCGGAAAGTAGTTTGATGCTTTCCTGGAGTTGCGGCTCGCGCACTTCGACCGCGCTTTCCGCCGTCACGGTCTTGAATTCGCGCCCGGCGTTGATGCCTTTGACGAGACGCGCGTAATCTGCCAGCGGGTTCTTGCCGTATTTATCAATCACCACGTCAAGCGCTTCGTTGCCGCGCTGCAAATACTTCGAGTCGGACCCGAGTAGATAGAACAGCTTGCCTTGATCGTCGCCGAGGAACAAATCGGCCAACTCCTCATCGGCGGCTGTGACCGGATGGCGCACACGCAGAGTAGCGACATTAGAAAGCACCTGCGAGCCGTCGGGCGCGTAGTAGAGCGCGCGCACTTCGTAATTACCAACCTGGTCGAAATAGAAACCGCCTTTGCCGTAACCAATGTAGGCGCTCTCTTCAAGCGTCGGCGTGTCTGCATTGAGCGTGATCGTTTCGTCACCGACGCAATGATGAATCAGCGGTTCGTAAACCGTGACTGTACCGCTCGGCTGCCGAATACCGATCTGCACAAAGCTCATGTTCGGGTGCAGGAAGGTATGTGCCTGCTTGCCTTGTGCGTTGGTGGATGTCAGCTTGAGCTTGATAACGACGGGTTCGCCATTCGCGAAGCTGTGCCGAGTGGTGTCGAGTTCGAGTTTCATCCCGGAGTTGTCTTCGAGCGTGTCGGCGAACATCCGCGGGTCAATCAGCGCCGCGCCAATGCCGAAGTTGGAACCGCCCGTAATGATGTTATCGCGAAAGCCGTGGCGGAGGTGGACTACTTCCGGGTCGTCGAATTGGAAGGGGAAATCGGCCCAGTAAGCGGCGGCCCCGCCCGGATAGTTTTGCACGTAGTTCATCCATGACTTGGCGGCGGGCCGATCTGGAATCGGCGGAACGGCGAAAGATTTCTGAAACGAGTGAAGCAGATTGAAACAGTGGCCTAACTCGTGAACATAGGTGCGCAGCGCCGCGCGCATCGTGTCAGGCGCGTTGCCGCCGATGATGTCGTGGAACACGGCGCAGCCCTGTCGTTGCTTGCCTTGTTGATCGAACATGATGCCGCGAATGTTTGATCCGAGTTCGCTGACCGTGGCGGCAAATAACCACACTTTCCAGTGCGGAGTATCTGCCCACAAGCTGAAATGATTTTGCATCGCGGTGTGCAGTTCGGCATTGCTCCAGGCGGAACCGACCGTGCCAATCGGCACGACATTGGTGGCTCCCGAAGTCTGAAATTCGATGCCTGCCTCGGCATAGGATTTGACGACCGTCAGATCGCGCGCCGGTCCACCCGACGGAAACGTGCCGGTGTTGTAGTTCGTAAATAACGTCGCGCTACCCACGCGATCCTGCTCATACTGCACGGTGCGAAAGTAGATTGATTGAAACGGGCAGGCGTATGTCGCGCCGGGAACATTCGCGGCACTGAGGAACTGCACGGTTGCGGCAGCGGCGGGCGCGATGATTGATGTGCGCGGAATCTTGATGCGCAATTTAGGAAAGCCCGTCACGTAAGTGTGGTTGGCAGTGCCTTCGATGGTGACCGTGCTCGGGGTGACAGCAACGATTGGGGCATCGACGACGAACGATCCGAAGTAGCTGATGGTCGCGCCGGAGAGCTTGAAGAAGTCGCCGCTGACGCGCTTCATCGGGCGCTTGCCGTCAACGTCTACGCGCAATTCAAGCTGAAACGGCTGCCCAGTGCTTCGGTAACGACCGCTCACTGCACGTTTGGCGAGTTGTATCGGCGGTACACTGGGATTTTGCGGTTGGGAAATTGGCGGGTTCAGGATTTGCGGCACGCCCGGTTGCGGGATTCTGTTTGTCGCAGGAATCGGCGAAGCATCGGAAGCGCTAAGCTCTTGCGTGTCGTACTCGATAGCCGCCGACTCGGTTGCTTGTAGTTGGGCAACGTCGTCAACAGTTAATTCATATTCCGTAGCACTGATGCTGCTTGTGTCCGGCGAAGTTGGGTCTACTTTACTCATCTGTGTCTCCTTCATAGTTGGAGTTATTGTTGAAAGCGAGGTGGTATTAGCGCATAGATACTCGGCTAAAGAACATCCAGGAGAATGTTGTGCCGAACTGAAAGCTTGGCGGCGGAGGACGCCCGCTTGATTTGTAAATGATGATCGAAACGCAAAAGCCCAGAGGTGGGCCGCACGCTTCCCGGACGCACGGACGCTCTTCGACAGTTAGGGTGTGTTGAGGGCGTAGGACAGGCATAGGCCGAAACTCCGTGTAAAAGAGTTGAACCGCCGTTGTGCCCTACGCTAAGATGCGGTCTGTGAAACGATGCACTTCTTTAGCGGAGCGCCTCGACGGAGAACGTGTGTTGCTTAGACAAAGCCCTGATGTCGCCGGCCGGCGACATCGGGGCTTCCATTTATCATGACTAATTTTTGCGAAGTGTTAAGCGGCGGTAGTTTTGCTTCTCCGAACACACGTCGGACGCCAGGAGCAGTAGCTATCCTTCTTCTCAGCGCAGAGAGTGCCACAGCGAAAGGAGGCCGCACGACCTTATTCCTTGAAAGTGACTTAACTGGTGAGGCTTTAGTTAAACGGGGCGTGTATTATTTATCCAACTTGAGCGTCGTTTGGTGCCACGGCGCAGGCTTACAAAAAAGATGCAGGAGGAGACTACATCCAACATTCATCCGTGTCAACAGCACAGCTACCCTGGAGTGTAACCGGAAACAGTGGGCGATAGGGCAACCGCATTCTCGGTTTCCGCACACGACTCACTTGCTCACTGTCCACTGTCCACAGCCCACTGTTCATGGTCTACTGCTTGATAGTTTAACTTGATGACGAATACTAACCTCACGCGACGACGGTTCATGCGCGGCCTGGCGGCGACCGGCCTCGTCGGGCTGTCGGCGGCGGGCGCGTACGCGACGCTGGTCGAGCCGTATCTCTACGAACTGACCAACGTCGATATCTTCATTCGCGGCCTGCCTGAAAGCTTCGATAACTTCCGCATCGCGCACATCACTGACGTGCATCACAGTCGCCTTGTGCCAATTGAAGAGGTCGCGCGCATTGTTGAGATGGCCGTCCGTGCGAAGCCTGATATGGTCGCGCTGACCGGTGATTACACCACCACGCGGCGGCGTTACATTGAGCCATGCGCGGAGGCGCTCGGTCTGCTTAGACAAGCCTCTGCGTCCGCCGGGGTGTGGGCAGTGCTCGGCAACCACGACCACAACACGGACGGCGTGTTGACGGCGCGGGCACTCACTCGCCAAGGGATCAACATCCTCGAAAATGCCAACACGAATTTGCGGCGCGGCGCGGACACGCTGCAACTGGCTGGCGTCGACGATTGGGGATGGGGCAAAACCGATTGGGCGCGCGCCCTCCACGGCGTCGACCGCACGCTGCCATCAATTCTGCTGTCACATGAACCGGCGGTGCTGGAGGTGCCCGAAACGCGCGGCCTGTCGTTGATCCTGAGCGGGCACACGCACGGCGGGCAAGTCTCGCTGCCGTTCGTCGGCGCGCCCGCGCAGTACATCAAGGAGTTCAAGTACGTGGGCGGCTTGTACGAGCGCGAAGGGACGCAGCTTTACGTCTCGCGCGGCACGGGCATGGTCGGGCTGCCGATCCGCTTTGGCGCACGCCCCGAAGTCGCGGTGCTTCGCTTGCGCCGGATGAAAAGTGACGAGTAATGAGTGCTTACTCGCTCACATTGAAACGGGATGTTATGTTGCTAAACTCGTGGTAGCATCTGGTCAGGCCACAATACGATCTTGCATCACAGTTGATGAGCAAAGGATATGACAATGATGCAAACAGAAAAAATTCCCACATTCGTCGCGGTGCTTTATGCATAGCATCAATGATGTTGACCTACACTTTGTACAATGTGTTTCTGCAATATATGACGCCGATTGATGAACCAGATGCAAAAATCTACGGGCTGCTTGCACAGGCGCGTACCTATCGGATGTTAGGCGAACTCATGTTTATCAGCAGCTTCTTGTTACCCGGAGCCTTTGCAGCGTGGAAGAACAAGAAGATTCGAGCAAAGTTTCCGGCCTTTGAAATTTGGCATCTCGCCTTAATGAATATAATCCTTTTCAAGTAGCTGTGTACGCCGGACGCCACAACCTAATATAACGAAGGCGGAGCGGCATCACTGATGATCGTGATGCCGCTCCGCCTTATGCCTTGTTCGCGTGAGAGTGATTAGTTATTGGTTGTCGGTGCTGGGTTGGGTCGATTCATGCGGCGTTCGCGCCACTCGTCGCGGCGGCTCTGGCGCTCCTTCATCATGCGTTCGGCTTCGGCGCGCTGCTCCGGCGTCAAGACGGCGGAGATTCTCTCGCGCATGCCTTTCGCGGATTCGCCGAGTTGCTGGCGCAGTTCGCGCGCGCGCGTTTCCTGTTCAGTGGTCAGCACGCCGCCCTGCCGTCTGACCTGGAAAAGCTGATGCATCTCATCACGTTGCGGTTTGGTACTTTGCGCAAACTCATCCTCAATCGCGCGCACCTGCTGTTGCTGCGCTTCCGTCAGATTGAGCTTTCCGAGAAAACCCATCCCGCCGCGCCCGTGCCTGCCGCCGCGCGTGTGACGGCCTTCACCGTGCCGCTTGCCCATCTGCTCCGTCTGTTGAGTATTGCCCGCGTCCCCGGCGCCGCCCTGCGCGGCGGGGGCTTGCTGCGCGAAAGCGTTTGTCGCGGATAAGCTGGCGATCAAGCCGAGGGTCAGCCCGGCTCTGGTCACAATGTTCTTCATAAATTTAATCTCCTCAAAAACTGTTTCGATGATTGCCGGGCGCGACGGTGATTCGCCATACGCCTGCCGGTTGCTCTCGAAACCTTTAGACGAAGGCCGCGCCTCTTTGGTCTGAAAAGCTCTGACCTGTTTGGATTAATGCCGGTTAATTCAGAAAAAACGGGCGCTGCGGGCGTGGCAAAACGCTTTTCGCCGCGCTACAATACGCGGCACATGAAACTCTTACAGCAGATCGATACGCCGGCTGACCTGCGCCGGCTGCGCCCCGAACAGTTGCCGGAGGTGGCGGGCGAAATCCGCCAGTTCATTATCGAAACGATGTCGCGCGTCGGCGGACACACGGGCGCGTCGCTCGGCGCGGTGGAACTCGCCGTCGCGATGCATTATGCCTTCGACACGCCGCGCGACCGCCTCGTGTGGGATGTCGGGCATCAGGCTTACGCGCACAAAATTTTGACCGGCAGGCGCGACGCGTTGCCGACAATCAAGCAGTACGGCGGCATCAGCGGCTTTCTGCGGCGCGAAGAGTCGGAGTACGACACGTTCGGCGCGGGGCACGCCTCGACCTCGATCTCCGCCGCGCTCGGCATGGCAATCGCGCGCGACCAGCGCGGCGAGCGCCACCACGTCTGCGCATTGATCGGCGACGCGAGTCTTCCGGGCGGGATGGCGATGGAGGCAATTAATCAAGCGGGCCACTTGAAGACGCGCCTGATCGTGCTCTTGAACGACAACGAAATGTCGATTGCTCCGGCGGTCGGCGCGCTCACCGGCTACCTTAACCGCATCCGCGAGGCGCAGGGGTATCACCGCCTCAAAGACGAAGTGGGCGATACGCTGCGCGCGATTCCCTCAGTCGGCGAGCGTCTGCGGCAGGCGGCGAAGACGGTCAAGGACGCGCTCGCGGCGGCGGTGCTGCCCGGCGCGCTCGTCAATGAACTCGGCTTCAAATATATCGGCTATGTCGACGGGCACGACACGCGCGCGCTCGTGCAGGCGCTCGAAGAAGCGAAGCACGTGACCGACGGCCCCGTCATCGTCCACGCACTGACGACGAAGGGCAAGGGCTATCGCCCGGCGGAGTTGAACCGTTACAAGTGGCACGCCTCCGGCCCGTTCGACATTGCGACCGGCAACGCCGTTAAGTCGAGCAAGCCCGCGCCGCTGACCTATACCGCCGTCTTCGGCGAGACGATGTGCCAGTTGATGGCGGAGGACGAAAAGATCATCACGCTGACGGCGGCGATGCCGGACGGCACCGGCGTTGATAAGGTGCTGGAAAGGTTTCCTGATCGCGCCTTCGATGTCGGCATCGCGGAACAGCACTGCATCACTTTCTCGGCGGGGATGGCGTGCGAGGGCTTGAAGCCGGTGGCGGTAATCTATTCAACATTTCTGCAACGCGCCTTCGATCAGATCGTGCATGATGTGTGTATCCAGAATCTGGATGTGACGTTCTTTATGGATCGCGCGGGGATCGTCGGCGGCGACGGGCCGACACATCACGGCCTGCTTGACATCGCATACTTGCGCGCCGTACCGCATATGATCGTGATGGCGCCAAAGGACGAGGGCGAACTGCGCGATATGATGCTGACCGCGATTGAACATCCGGGGCCAGCGGCGGTGCGCTACCCGCGCGGCAACGGCATCGGCGTAGCCACCGACCGCGCGCCGCAATTGTTGGAGATTGGTAAGGCGGAACTGCTGCGCGACAACGGAAGCGCAGACGTGGCGATTGTCGCTTACGGCTCGATGGTGCATCCGTCGCTGAAGGCTGCCGAGCTTCTGGCGAAAGACGGCATCGAGGCGACGGTCATCAACGCGCGCTTCGTCAAACCGCTCGACGCCGGATTGCTGCTCGCGCTGGCGCGGACGAAACGATTGCTCGTCACGGTCGAAGAGGCTTACCTTGCGGGCGGCTTCGGTTCCGCGGTGATGGAGTTGCTCGAAGAAAACGGCTTGCTGGATCGCGTGCGCGTGGTGCGGATGGGCGTGCCCGACCGTTTGGTGACACACGGCGACTCGAAGCTGCTGCTCGCCAAGTACGGACTCGACGCCGACGGTATCTACACGCGCGTCAAAGAGAATGTCGAAGTATTGGACGAACGGCGTACTGGGGCGAGCGCGTCGCGGCGCGTCTAACATCGTCGCTCGTCAATCGGGAATCGAGAAGCGCGCCGCGTCTGTCAGCGGCGCGCTATTTTTACGGTGGCGCGCAAATGTCAAGTGCGTCGGCGGAGGGGCTGCCAAAAAAACCGTACAGCGAGGCGGGCAAAAGGCGCATCTCAGTAGCCGCGCGGGAGCGGTCGGGCGCGCGGTCGCCTCGTCTTCTCAACCGATGGGCCGCGATCATTCCGGCGGGCCTTAGATTAGAAAACTCACACGACATGATTGAACAAACTCAGGATGGGATTTTCAAAGACCCGGATGCCACGCGGGTCAAGTCGTTCTTCGGCGAAGAAGCGACCGAGGCGGCGCGTCCCGTCGTGCCACTGACGAACGGCGCGACGACGACGGCGGAACGTTCCGGGCGCGGCTCGTGGACGTTGGTGTTGGTGCTCGCGTCGGCAGTTATCGGCAGCGTCGTCGGCGTCGTCGGACTTCATTATTACCAAAAGCAGCGGACGGCGAACGTCGCCCCCGCCGCGCACGTCGCACCGTCGCCGGTTCCGCCCGCGGCGGTCGAGCCTTCGCCGAACGCCGCCGTCATCGAAGATGTCGAGACGTCGCTGCCCGAACCCGCCGCCGATGACGATTACATCATCGAAGACACTGAAGCACCCACCGCGCGCACCACAGGCGCCGAGCAAGCGCGCGACAACGACGATAAGGAAGTTGCCATCACTCGCGGCGCGGGCGACGCCCGGAAGCGCGACGCGCCGGACGCCGCCGTGCGCCGGTCGTCGGGTAATGAAGTTGAACCAGTCAGCGCTCCCCCTAAGCTTGGTAAGAAGGGCGAGCGCGACGATGCTGAGCCGGAGTTGAGCGTACCGGAGCCGGGCAAGTCGAGGCCGCGCCGCGCCACCGACGCCGCCCGGGATGAAGGTCCGGATACGAGCCGCGACGACGTGACTGAAACCGAGGACGAACCCGGCCCCCGCCGGATCGACCGCGTCCGCGACATCTTCACCGGCGACCGCCCGCGCCGCGAGAATCGGGGGCGGGGTCAAGAACAACGTCAGGAACGGCGCCGCGCCCGGCGCCTGCCGGAAGAGATTTTTGAAGGGCCGCGACCGCGGTGAAAGCGTGGCCCCGTCGAAAAGAATTCAAGACGGTTGAGTAGAAACTCAAACAGCACACTGATACGCCTCATCAACGCACCTTTAATCCGATAGCTCAACGACTGCGTTTTCCCCGCCTGTAAGCTTCCGCCCGCAAGGTCTATCCATTCTTCGGAGCGGCCCAGCAACTTGAAGTGCATCGGACATCGCCCGTCGTCGATGGCTGGGCCGTGTCTAGCGCGTGCTTGTTCCTTTCCTTTTTTCCTCTTAAAGTCCTACGCGTAATGAAGCGCGAACGGATCGATAAACTTTTGGTGGAGCGCGGACTCGCGCCGACGCGGACTCGCGCGCAGGCGCTGGTGATGGCGGGCGCGGTGCTGGTCGACGAACAGCGCGTCGCCAAGTCTTCGGAGACTTTCGCGCCGGACGCCAACGTGCGCGTGCGCGGCGCGGACGACCCGGCGGCGCGTTACGTTGGGCGCGGCGGCGTGAAGATGGAGCAGGCGCTCCGCGAGTTCGCCGTCGACGTAAGCGGTGCGGTCTGTCTCGATGTCGGGGCCTCGACCGGCGGGTTCACCGACTGCCTGTTGCAGCACGGCGCGCGCCGCGTCGTCGCGGTCGATGTCGGGCATAACCAGATTGCCTGGAGCCTGCGCAACGACGCGCGCGTCGAGGTGCGCGAAGGCGTCAACGCGCGTTACCTGAAGCCGGAAGATTTCGCGGAGAGGTTCGACTTGATCGTGATGGATGTGTCGTTCATCTCGGCGACAAAGGTGCTGCCCGCGCTCGTTCCGTTGCTGAAGGGTGGCGGCGGGCGGGTTGTCGTTTTAATCAAGCCGCAGTTCGAGGTCGGGCGTGGAGAGGTCGGGCGCGGCGGCATCGTCAGCGAGCCGGCGCAGCACACACGCGTCGTTGAAGAGGTGAACCGCGCGGCGTTAGACTTGAAGCTCGAATCGCGGGGCGTGATCGAGTCGCCGCTCCTTGGCGCGGACGGGAACCGCGAGTTTCTGGCTTTGTACCAACTGGGCGACGTGCTTCATGCGGCCTGATTCTTATCATGCGTAATTTATCCGAGGTGGCGGCGCTCGCGCGTTTGCAGCGCGCGAAGGTCGCTTACCAGAGCCACATCAAAATCAACTACGAGCCGGCGGCGCGGGATTGCAAAACGTGTCCGACGAAAGGCGTCTGCTGCACCGACGCGCATTTCGTCAACGTTCACATCACGCGACTCGAAGCCGTCGCGATGCGCGAGACGCTGGCGCGGACGCCGCGCTTAACTGATGGTCAGCGACGCGCCGTCTACACGCGCGCACGCGAGGCGGTCGAGCGCTACAGACTGCGTCCTTACGGCGACACGTTCGCGCAGACTTATTCATGCCCGCTGTTCGAGCCGGGCAGCGGCTGTCTCGTGCATCGTCGCGCGAAGCCCGCGCCGTGCATTCAACATGCGTGCTACGACAATTGGGAGGATGTGCCGCCGGTCGCGTTGGAGTGGCAGGCGGCGCGGCGCGTCGAGCAGTTGAACACGGAAGTGTACGGTGCGGCGTGGGCGTGGCTGCCGACACCGCTGTGGTTGACGCTCGTTGATCCGGCTGGCGAAGGCGTGGAACTCGCGCGGCTCGTCAGGGAGTGGTGCGCGCGGGGTGGCGGCGACGGTCAGGCGCACGGAAACTTTGCGCACCGCAACCTACAACGCCGGCGGAGCTTACCGGTCATCAAATGTTGAAGCACTGTGGAAACGTTGAAGCACTGTGGAAACGTTTGAGCTGCATTTGAACGCGAACTTTGCCTGCCCGCGTGTCGTAAAAGGGCAGACAAGAACAACTACAGCGCCGTCAAGCTAAAGAATCAGGGCGCGGCTGATTGAAGCGACACACACCAGACTATGAACTGTTGAATCGTCGGTCGTTCGCGGACGTGCCGGCGGGGAAGGGTGGGGCGGGCATGTATTGTCAATTTTGCGGCACCGAGGCGACGCACGAGTTGAATTACTGCAAGCGGTGCGGTGGCAACCTGAATCCGCCGGCGAGCCTTGCGATACCGGACGCGCGCCCCGCCGTTTCAGGCCGCGTCGCGTTCGCTGTCGGCGCGACGACGCTGTTCACCGTGCTCGGCGGCTTGTTAGCGCTCTTTCAGGGCCTGATAGAGTTAGCGCGCACTGGCGTCCACTCCGCTGTACTCGCCTGGATCGGGCTCTTCGCCGCACTGACGATCTTTGGTTCGCTCGCGCTGTTCATCTGGCTTTGGTGGCGCGTGCTCGGCGTCGGCGCGGCGCGACCCGTGGCGAAAACTCCACAACTTAATCGACCGTCGTTCGCTAACGAACTCGTTGGCGTGCGAACGCCCGCGGCGCTGCCCGACCCAATCCCCTCAAGCGTCACCGAGCACACGACGCGCACCTTCGACGCCCTGTAC
>JACDEG010000577.1 GCA_013816505.1 Pyrinomonadaceae bacterium
GTCGTCACCCGTTGCAGCCGTACACCTACCCCGGACGCCGCATCATCGAGGTCGAGAAGGAGGGCCTCGTGCTGATGAGCGAGGCGCTCGAAGCGGTCGGCGATGTGTACGCGATTTATGGCTTCACGTCGGAGGGGCGGCGCAACGTCAGGTTCTACGTCGTCAAGGATTTCGGCGAGCGCTATTCGGAGGAAATCGAGCGACGCATCGGTGGCATCAACTACCAGCACAACACGCGCCTCGGCGCCGCGATCCGCCACGCCGCCGCCAAGCTACGACGGCAGGAGGCCCGCACGCGGCTGCTGATCATCCTCTCCGACGGGCGCCCCTATGACCACGACTACGGCGACGCCCGCTACGCCCGTGAAGACACGCGCGAGTCGCTCCGGCAGGCGCGGCTCGACGGCATCACGCCCTTCTGCATCACGATTGACCGCGACTCGGAGACAGAGTTAAAAGACCTCTACGGCGAAGTCGGTTACACCATCATCGACGACGTGATGTCGCTGCCGGAGAGAATGCCTGCCATCTACCGGCGTCTGACGACATGAACGCCGGTTCGCGTTAGTCTCTCAACTACGTTGATTCAATGCCATTACACTCACCGGGCTGCAAGAAATCGCACCCTTAGGTGAGGGGTGCCAAGCAGAAGCAAGTATCTCTTACTCGGTACTCACCACTCATCACTCAGTGCTTATCAGTCATCAGTTTTTGATTTCGATGGTTGAGCGCCCGCGCGCCGTTGGGGTATAGTGCGGGATGTTCGGAGAGTCAGCGGGCGTAGGCTAATTGGTGAGTTGGCGGTTTTGACATCCGGTTGCTCTTTGTCACTGCTTCACTCTCAAGGATTTCAATGGAAGGGTAGCCTAATCGGTAAGGCAGTAGTCTTGAAAACTACCGCGCTCACGCGCATGCAGGTTCGAGTCCTGTCCCTTCCGCCATTTCGAATTGAATCGCGCAAGTGAGTATGGGGTTCCAGTCCCTCTGCCTCCGCCATAGTTAAAAGTTAAACGCGAGTCCACAATCGAGCCGCCCCCGCGTGTGTGTGTGTGGGCGGCTCGCGTCATTCCGGCGTCATCCAGGACTTGAATAACAATCGGCCCGGCCATTAGAGTTGGCGGGCGCCGATTCGCCGGTTTCGGTCTCTTTCATTTTTAGTAACGTCACACGCCGCCGATGACTCAAGCCCTGAATATCAGCATCGAAAGTCCACAGAGCGGCTTCATGTCGCTGCGCCTGCGCGCCGGCGAGCAGAGCGTCGTGATGGGCGCGTCGTGCATGCCGCATGATTCGCTGCTCGAATTGATTGAGGCATTGATTGCGCTGCTCGAAAGCGGCGCGGCGGGAGAGGCAGCGGCGGTGCGCTGGAACTGCGAGCCGGAGGAGTACGACTTTCGCTTCACCGCACACGGCGCCCGCTTCCGTTTCACCGTCACGCACCACTCGGATCACCGCCGCACGGCGGGGGCGAGTCGCCAAGTCTTTTCATGGACGGGGTCGGAGCTTGACCTATGCGTGCCATTCTGGCGTGAGTTGCGCGACCTGCGACGACGCATCGCGACGGATGTCTATGACCAAAATTGGCGGCGCCCGTTCCCGCATCAGCAGATGCGGCGGTTGACGGAATTGGTGCGGGGTCGGAAGCGCGAAGTCAGGCAAGTTGCCGGGCAAAATGTCAGGCAGGATGTCAGGCGAGAAGCCGACTGAGTGGGGCCGCGCGGAGAGTTGCGTCGCGGCCCATCAGACCACCGCGACTTCCCGGTTGCACAATCCGGCGAGCGCGGGTAGGCTGGTGCCCGGTTGCCTGAATGACGATTCATTCACAGCGCCACCCGAATCAGTGACAGGTAAATCGTGACAGGTGACAGGAAGGTTTAGACTTCTGTACGGCGCGCGATCACGACGGAAGCTAACAAATTCTCGCCACTCAAATCAGCGTGGAGAGGCAACGCTCGCGTGACCCGAACTCCGTACTTGTCACCTGTCACCCGTCACCCGTCACTCTTAAGTGAATTAGACATCCAAACTGGAGCCGATCTTTTAATGCGTTCCGTCCGTTACTTACCCGCCGCGAGGCCCCCGGTCGCCGACAAGCGCGAAGCAATCCTGCGCGCCGCGACGCAGGTCTTCGCCCGCAACGGTTATTTCAACTCGAAGGTCGCCGA
The DNA here is from genome assembly GCA_013816505.1 of Pyrinomonadaceae bacterium. GTDB lineage: Bacteria > Acidobacteriota > Blastocatellia > Pyrinomonadales > Pyrinomonadaceae > JACDEG01. The sequence goes on from JACDEG010000577.1 coordinate 2,166, forward strand.
CATCGCGCACGTCGCCGGTGTCGCCGACGGGACCGTGTACCTGTACTTCAAAAGCAAGGAAGAGATTCTTCATTCGATCTTCGACCGCAACGCCGGCGAGATCATCGCTGAGGGGCGCAAGCTGCTCGGCGTGTTGACGGACGCGCGCGAGAAACTGCGGCGCATCGCGACGCTGCACCTGGAACGACTCGGTGCCGACCGTGACCTCGCGGTGGTCTTTCAGGTTGAGTTGCGCGGCTCGACAAAGTTTATGGAAGAGTTCTCTGCCGCCGGGCTGGCCGAGTATCTACATCTCATCCGCGAAGTATTCGAAGAGGGGCAGCGCGCCGGCATGTTCCGCACCGACCTCAACGCGAAGGTGGTGGCGAAAGTTTTGTTCGGCGCGCTCGACGAGATGGCGACCAACTGGATTCTGTCGAAGCGCCGCTACAAGCTGGCCCCGATGGCCGACCAGGTGTTGGACATCTTTCTCAACGGAGTAAGCGTCCGATGAAAATGATCGATCAGGTGGCGACCGCTAACGCCGCGAAACAGAACGCACAGGCACAGGCCCGCGTCCCGTCCACACCCGACGAGCCGACAACGCTCGTCGAGATGTTCGAGCGCGCCGCCCGCATCCACCACAAACCAGACGCCCTCAACGACAAACGCGATGGCGCGTGGCGGCCCGTTTCGTCCGAAGAACTTTTGGAGCGGGCGCGCTCTATCGCGCTTGGACTCTACATGCTCGGCGTGCGCCACGGCGACCGCGTGGCGATTCTCTCCGAGAGCCGTTCGGAGTGGACGATGGCCGACGCCGGTTGCCAGTTCGCGGGCGCCATCGATGTTCCCATCTACCCGACGCAGGCTCCGCCGCAGGTCCGCTACATCCTGACCGACTCCGGCGCGCGTGTGCTTTTTATCCAGCACCGCGCCGCCTTCGAGCGCGTCCGCGAGGCGATCAGCGAATGCGACGTGCTTCAGCACATCGTCTTTCTCGAAGGTGAGGCGGCGGATGTGGCGAGAGTAACGGGCGCGGGCGGCGCACTCACACTTAGTCAACTCGAAGCGCGCGGGCGCGAGCTTCAGGCCACGCAGCCTGACCTCGCGGACGCTTTGGCGCGCGCGGTGAAATCCGATGATCTGGCGACGATCATCTACACTTCCGGTACGACCGGCGAGCCGAAGGGCGTGATGCTGACGCAGTCGAACCTTATCACCAATCTCATCGATTCGTCAGGCCACCTTTCGCTCACGCCCGCAGACATCGTGCTTTCGGTGCTGCCGCTGTCGCACATCTTCGAGCGGCTCGGCATGTACATGTACATCCACCACGGGATGAGCGTCTATTTCGTCGAGTCGCTGGAGAAGATCGGCGACAACATGCGCGAGGTGCGCCCGACCGTGATGCTCAGCGTACCGCGCCTATTCGAAAAAATTTATGCGCGTATCAAGGGGAAAGCGGCGGAGGGCGGAAAAGTAAAGGCGGGGCTGCTCGCGTGGGCGGTCGAGATCGGGAAGAAACGGTCGCGGCTCGCCGTCGCGCGCCAGCCGGTGCCGACGTTGCTCGCGCTGCAACACGCCGCCGCGTCGCGCGTCGTCTTCGCGAAGTGGCGCGTCGGGGTGGGTGGGCGGATGCGCCTCTTTGTTTCCGGCGGCGCGGCGCTGCCCGACGAAATCGCGTACACATTTCTCGGCGCGGGGCTGCCGATTGTGCAGGGCTATGGCC
>JACDEG010000128.1:0-3547 GCA_013816505.1 Pyrinomonadaceae bacterium
GACGACGCCGACACCGTCCGCCGGAAATTCAAGCGCGCCGTGACCGATTCAGGCACGGAGATTCGCTTCGACGAAACGCGCCCCGCGATCACGAACATGCTCACGATATTTCAATTGCTGACCGGCCAAACCGAAGCGGAAGTCGAGTCGCACTTCGCCGGCAAAGGTTACGCGCAATTGAAAGGCGATGTGGCGGACGCGGTGGTTGAGTTCCTGAGTCCGTTTCAGGAGCGCGTGCGGGGCATTGACGACAAAGAGTTGCACCGCGTTCTGGCCGAGGGCAGTGAGCGTGCGCGAGCAATCGCCGACGCGACGATGCACGAAGCGAAAACGCGGATGGGATTGGAAGGAGCTTAAAGCCTTGACACCCGACACGCCGGAAGTGAACAGCTTTGAGAAGCACGCGGTCTCCGTGACCGCCGCTGCCACGACCCCGGTTCCGCTCGTGGTCGCGGGTGCGCAGCCTGAGTTCATCACCGGCCAGAGCGGGGAAGAGGTTAAGCTGGTGCTCGGCGAATTTGCCGGGCCGCTCGATCTGCTGCTGTACTTGATTCGCCAGGAACAAGTCGACATCTACGACATTCCGGTGGCGCGCATCACGGACGAATATCTGAAGTACCTGCGGCTGATGCAGGGAATGGACATTTCCGTCGCCGGCGACTTTCTGGTGATGGCCGCGACGCTGATCGAGATCAAGTCGCGGATGCTGTTGCCGCCTGACCCGTCGGCGCCTGTGGACGATACTGACGACGATCCACGCCGCGAATTGATCGAGCGTCTGCTTGAGCACCGGAAGTATAAAGCCGCCGCGGAGATGCTCTGGTCACGCGTGACCGTCGAGCAGGCCGTGTTTACGCGGGCGCCGATTGAGACCGACAAGCACAATCCCGAAATCATGGCCGGCGTTTTCGATTTGCTGAAGATGTTTCAGGAGATTCTCGCGCGACGCAAAGAAGAAGCGTTGCTGGAGATCGAGCGCGACGAAGTGACGATGACGGAGATGCTCGACCGCCTACGTGCGATGATCTTCACAGACGGCGAATTGAATCTGCGCATCTTCTTCGAACGGGCGCGCTCGCGGCATGAGTTGGTGCTCGCCTTTCTCTCCGTGCTCGAAATCGTCCGCACCGACGCCATCAAACTAATTCAGCGCGAAACCTTCGGCGACATCATCGCCCGCGCGGTCGCTTAATCGACAGAACCGATGAGTGGATCAAAGAAAAAGAGAAGTGCGAAACAAGTCGACGCCCACGCGGAAGTCGATACTGACGTGAATGACTCATTCGTCATGCCGGGCGACGAGACGATTGACGAGGCCGGGTTCGCCAATGATCGGGAAGCCACAACATTGATGAGTGAGGAACTGATCGACGCCGAACGGGATAACGTCTTCGGCGGCGGCCAAAATGGCGGATCAAGCGACCTCGACCGCTTGGCCTCCCTGTGGGACGAACCAGTCGGCGAAATTCTCATCGACGAAGACGAAGAGACGGACGCGAACGCAAACGCCGAAAACGACTTTGATGATGAGGATGATGACGACGCAGAGGACATCACCATCTACGACGCCGACGCGGAGGACGCCGAAGAAGCGGCGCGGCTGCGAGCGATGGCCGACGCGCTGACCGCCGACGAATTGCCCATCGACGAGGGCGACATCGCGCCGAGCGACGGTGCCGCGCGCGGGATGGCCGAGATGATGTCGATCATCGAAGCGCTGGTCTTCGTCTCGGAAGAACCAATCTCGGTGAAGACGCTCGCCGAAGTGCTCGGCGAAGACCGTGGCTGGGTAGAGACAGCGGTCGAAGGATTAGCAAATGAATTCAATGAGCGTCGTGGCGGCCTGATGCTCCGCGAAGTTGCCGGCGGTTGGCAGTTCGCGACGCGCCCCGAGCATCACGAACACATCCGCGCGTACCTTAAGTCGCGTCCGAGCGCCAAGCTGTCGCTCGCCGCGCTCGAAACACTCGCCGTCATCGCTTACAAGCAGCCGATCACCGTCCCGGAGATACTCGAAATACGCGGTGTGCAGTCGTCCTCCGCGATTAAGACGCTGCTCGATAAACGCCTCATCGTCGCCAAAGGCCGCAAGGAGACTGTCGGGCGTCCGATGATGTACGGCACCTCGAAAGAGTTCCTGATGCAGTTCGGCCTGAAGGATTTGTCCGAACTGCCGAGCATCGAGGACTTCGAAGATCTAACCAGCAGCGCCGCCTGAAAGCAGATGCTGGATGTCAGATATTAGAGATCAGTTCTCCGGTGCTGACCAACATCTGACCTCTAACATCTGACCTCTATTTTTATGAGTGAGCGTTTACAAAAACTTATCGCCGCCGCCGGGATCGCCTCGCGCCGCCATGCCGAAGAGATCATCGCGGCGGGCGAAGTGACCGTTAACGGTAAGGTCATCACTGAGCCGGGCACGAAGGCCGACCCCGTGAACGATCACATCAAGGTGCGCGGGCGCTTAATTAACCCTGTGCTCGAAAAGCGCGAGAAGATTTATGTACTGCTCAACAAGCCACGCGGTTATCTGGCGAGCCTCGCCGACCCGGAAAAGCGTCCGCTGGTGACTGAGCTGGTGCCGCCCCATCTCGGTCGCCTGCACCCGGTCGGGCGCCTCGACTTCAACACCGAAGGCTTGCTGATTCTGACCAACGACGGCGACCTCACGAACTTCGTCACGGCAGCGCGCAACAAGGTGCCGAAGGTCTACGAAGTAAAGGTCAAGGGCGTGCCGGCGGAGGCGGCAGTCGAGCGTCTGCGGCGCGGCGTCACGCTCGATGATGGCGTGCGCACCGCCCCCGCGCGGATCACGCAAACCGGTGAGACAGAGACCAACGCCTGGTACGAAGTGGTGCTGCGTGAAGGCCGCAATCAGCAGATTCGGCGGATGTTCGATCAGATCGGCCATTCGGTTTTGAAATTGCGGCGCGTCAGCATCGGGCCGCTTAAGGACGAGCGTCTGCCAATCGGTAGCTGGCGTTTTCTGTCGCCTCTGGAGGTCGCGCGGTTCAAACCCAAACCCACCCGTTCAAAGTCTACGGAAGTTAAAACACCTCAAGCCAAATCTCCCCGACGTAAGCGCACACCGGCGCCCTCGAAGCGCGGCGCGGGTCACGGCGCAAAGAGCAGTTAGTGTAAAATGTTTCGGTGGTTCGCGGGTCAACGGCCGTGAATGGTGTGCGCTTCAATGCCGCCTCACACGGTTCACGCCGCGCGCCATCTATTCGCTAAGGATTGAAGATTAAATAATCTCACCGCTGAGAGCGCCGAGGACGCCGAGCAGACACATTGCTGTGCATCTAATTGATGATGCTGTCTTTGATTTCTCAGCGCCCTCTCGCGTCCTCTGCGGTGAAATTCGGAGAAGCTATTTAATTCGTAATCCTAAGTCGGGAGTAATTTATGCAGTTCGATTTGAACGAAGAGCAACAGCAAGTCAGGATGAGCGTCCGCGAGTTCGCCGAGGCGGAGATCGCGCCGCACGTCAGTGAGTGGGACGAGACGCAGCATTTCCCCATCGAGCTGGTGCCGAAGCTGGCGG
>JACDEG010000128.1:3647-13182 GCA_013816505.1 Pyrinomonadaceae bacterium
TTGAACGAAGAGCAACAGCAAGTCAGGATGAGCGTCCGCGAGTTCGCCGAGGCGGAGATCGCGCCGCACGTCAGTGAGTGGGACGAGACGCAGCATTTCCCCATCGAGCTGGTGCCGAAGCTGGCGGAACTCGGCTTGATGGGCGTGGTTTTTCCGGAAGAGTACGGCGGCGCCGGGATGGGGTACGTCGAGTACGTCACGATCATCGAGGAACTGTCGCGCGTCGATGGCTCAGTTGGAATCTCGGTCGCGGCGCACAACTCGCTCTGCTCGAATCACATTTACATGTACGGCACGGAGGCGCAGAAGCAGAAGTACCTCGTGCCGTTGGCGCAGGGTAAGCACCTCGGCGCGTGGGGGCTGACCGAAGCCGGGGCCGGGTCGGATGCGTCTGGGACGCGCACGACCGCCGTCCGGCAAAACGGCGGCTGGGTTGTTAACGGGTCGAAGAATTTCATCACGCACGCGATTCACGGCGACACGTGCGTGGCCGTCGCGGTGACCGACCGCGCGAAGGGCAACAAAGGAATCACCACGTTCATCTTCGAGAAGGGCATGCAGGGATTCTCGCCCGCGAAGAAGGAGAACAAGCTTGGCTTGCGCGCATCGGAGACGGCGAGCGTGGTGTTCGAGGATTGCCACGTCAGCGACGCGCAACGGCTCGGCGAAGAGGGAGAGGGATTTCTTCAGGCGATGCAGATTCTCGATGGTGGGCGCATCTCGATTGCGGCCCTCGCGGTCGGCATCGCGCAGGGCGCGTATGAGTCGGCACTGCGTTACTCGAAGGAGCGCGAGCAGTTCGGCAAACCGATTTCCGAGTTTCAGGCGATTCAGTTTAAGCTGGCTGACATGGCGACGCAGATCGACGCCGCGCGGCTGCTGATGTACCGCGCCGCGTACCTCAAAGATGAAGGCCGGAAGGTCACGAAAGAATCAGCCATGGCGAAACTCTATGCGTCGGAGATGAGCGTTCGCGTGTGCGAAGAAGCCATCCAAATTCACGGCGGCTACGGCTACACCAAAGATTACCCGCCCGAAAAATACTGGCGCGACTCGAAGCTCTGCACTATCGGCGAAGGCACGTCCGAGATTCAGCGCATCGTCATCGCCAAACAACTCTTGAAACAGTCGTGAGCAATAGGTGAAGAGTGACGTGACAACACTCCTTCACGCCCGTCGCTCTGTCGCTGCTCGTTCGCCGCCGCACCGCTCATGGTCTCATCTTCTACCGCAACTGAAATCGAACGCATTCTCGCCGGAGACAATCGGGCGGTGGCGCGCGCCATCTCGAAGGTCGAGGATCATACCCCGGACGCCGCCGCGTTGATGCAGGGCATCTTCCCGCAGACCGGGCGCGGGATGGTTATCGGCATCACCGGTTCGCCGGGCGCCGGCAAGTCGTCGTTGGTCGACCGCTTAGCGGGTTTGTATCGGCAACGCGGCGACCGTGTCGGCATCGTCGCGGTCGACCCGTCAAGCCCATTCACGGGCGGCGCGATTCTCGGCGACCGAATCAGAATGCAGACACTCGGACTCGATCCGGGCGTCTTCATCCGCTCGATGGCGACGCGGGGGCAACTCGGCGGGTTGGCGCACGCGACTGTCGACGCAGTGGCGGTGCTCGACGCCGCCGGCTACGGCAAGATCATCGTCGAGACGGTCGGAGTCGGGCAGGATGAAGTCGAGATCGTCAAAACCGCTGACGTTTCGGTGGTCGTACTGGTGCCGGGGATGGGCGACGACATCCAGGCGATCAAGGCGGGCATTATGGAGATCGGCGATGTCTTCGTCATCAACAAAGCCGACCGCGACGGCGTGCTGCGCACTGAGAAAGAGTTAGAGACGCTACTGTCACTCGCGCACCGTGACGACATGTGGCAGCCGCCGATTGTGAAGACCGTCGCGACGGAGAGCAAAGGAATCGCGGAACTGGCCGACGCCATCGCCGGTTACTACGAGTTCCAGAAAGGCGCGGAGCCAGGACGTGCGCGGCGCAACGCCATCGCCCGCTGGCGCATCATTGAACTGTTGCGCGAGCGTCTGTTGGCGCACGCACTCGAAGCAGACGGCATGTCGCAACGGATCGATGCGCTGGCCGCCGAAGTGGCCGACAAGCGGCGAGACCCCTATTCCGCGGTCGACGAGATTTTGAAAGCGGTGGGAGGGAACAGTTTTCAGTTTTGAGTTTTCAGTTTTTAGTCTACGAGTTTCAAAGGTATCTGGAGCCGAGTCTGTTAGCTGAAAACTCAAAACTGAAAACTCAAAACTGTGTCATGAAGATCGAACACATCGGAATCGCAACACCGAGCATCAACGACGCACTCGCGTTTTGGCGTGACGCGCTTGGGCTGCGCGTCGTCGCCACTGAAGAGGTCGCGGAGCAGGGCGTGCGCGTCGCGATGCTGCCCGTCGGCGAGCCGCGCGTCGAGTTGCTTGAGCCGACTGGCCCGGCCTCGCCAATCGCGAAATTCCTGGAGAAGCGCGGCGCGGGCATTCACCACATCGCGGTGCGTGTCGACGACATCCGCTCGACTCTGGCACGCTTGAAGGAAAAGGGCGCGCGTTTGATAGATGAATCTCCGCGCGTCGGTGCGGACGGGTGCCTCGTCGCGTTCGTGCATCCGTCAGCGGCGGGCGGCGTCCTTCTCGAACTTGTCGAACACACGTCCGCAGGGGATGAAACTGAAAATGATCGTTGAAATACTGATCGGGGTCGCATCAAACAAACGTTCACTTCGTTATTCACAAATTCTAAACACGAACAGGCCGACTGCTCATCTCTGTTACTGATTTTGTTACCGAGCGCGTGGTGAGGCCGTCTGGAAAGGAAAGGGAGTATTTTGAAAGCAACAACAAAAGCAATGATCGCGGTCGCGGTCGCCGTTATGGTATCACTCGGGCTGATCGCGTGGCAGGCGCGTGCCGGGCGTGCCGAAAGCGTTAATCTCACGGCGGAAGACATGGCGCTGATCGCCGAGACAGGGCCGCCGCAATTCCGCGCGCAACTGGCGAACAGTGAAGAGCAGCGCAAAGAGTTCGCCAAGAACCTGAGGCAGACGCTCGCCGTCGCGGAAGAGGCGCGCGCCGCCGGCGTCGGGAACAGCCCCGAAGTGAAGCGGCAAATGGAAATTGCGCGTTCGTTCGTCATCGCGCAGAACTACATTCTAAAGAAGAAGACCGAAGGGAAACCTATCTCGATGGAGCAGCCGGTGACGAAGGAAGAGACTGATGCCTTCTTCAAAGAGCCGGGACAGGAGAAGAAGTTCGAAGACTTTCTGGCGGACGTGCAGAAGCGTGGCGCGGTCGCTGGCGCTCCCCCTCCTCCAGAGATAACGCCCGAACAACGCGAAGAGTTTAAGCAGCAGTGGGCGACCATCTTCCTGTTGGAGCGCAAAGGCGTCGCCGAAGGCATCGGTAAAGACCGCAAAATTCAGTTGCAAATCGAGCTGCAACAAGCGCGAGCGCTGAACCAGGCGTACGCCGAAAAGATCAACGACAAAATTAAGGCGACCGACAAAGAGATTGATGACTACGTTGCCAAGCACCCCGAACTCGACCCCAAAGAGGCGCGCGGCAAGGCCGAAGAGATTTTGAAGCGCGTGCGTGGCGGCGAAGACTTTGCGGTTCTGGCGAAAGAGTTCTCCAAAGACCCGGTCAGCGCGGAGAAGGGCGGCGACCTCGGCTGGTTTGGTCGTGGGCGAATGGTCAAAGAGTTCGAGGACACGGCCTTCACACTCCAGAACGGGCAAACTAGCGACCTGGTTGAAACCAAGTTCGGTTTCCACATCATCAAGGTCAACGAACGCCGCACCGAGAATGGCCCCGACGGCAAGCCCGAAGAGCAGGTGCGCGCCAGCCACATCCTGATTCCGGCGGGCGGCGAGTCGAACCCCGCCAACCCGTTCGCCCCGCCGACCAGTCCGCGCGAACAGGCCCGCACCGAAGTCGAAAAAGAAAAAGAGAAGAAATTTCTTGATGACGTCATGAAGCGAACGCGCGTCACCGTGGCAGAGAACTTCAAAGTCGCGCTGCCGGAGATGCCCGCAGGCGCGATGCCGCCGGGAATGATGCCGAGCGGTGACGGTCAGGGTGCACCTGAAGGCAGCGGAGCAGCCCCGCCACGCGGCAACGTGCGACCCACTCAGGCGCCCGCACCACAGGGCAAGAAGAACTAATAAAACAGGGATGAGGGACTCTTAAGGGATGAGGGCGGAGGGATGAGGGATGAAGTTAAGATTGTCGACCGTGTATTTCTTATTCATCCTTCATCCCTCCGCCTTCATCCTTTATCTGCGGTGACATCATGCAGATCGGCGATTACCGCGTAGAGATCGTTCCGGATGCGGAGTTCCGTCTCGACGGCGGCGCGATGTTCGGCGTCGTGCCGCGCACGTTGTGGTCAAAGATGTGCCCGCCGGACGACCTCAATCGGATTCGGGTGAACACGAACTGTCTGTTCATCGAAGCTGGGGGCGAGCGCATCCTGATTGAAACCGGTGTCGGGGAGAAGTGGTCAGCGAAGCACGCCGCGATGTACGGCATCGAGCGTCGGCGAACATTGCGCGAATCCGTGCGCGTCATCACGGGCCGCTCTCCCGAAGAGATCACCATCGTCGCCAACACGCACCTTCACTTCGACCACGCGGGCGGCAACACCGTCACAGATGAGCGCGGGGAAGTTGTCCCGACTTTCCCCAACGCCCGTTACCTTATTTCGCGCGCCGAGTACGAGCATGCCGAAGCGCCGCACGAGCGTGACCGAGCAAGTTACTTGCCGGAGAACTGGCTTCCATTGAAAGAATCAGGGCAACTTGAACTGCAGCCGCCGTATTACCAAATCGTTCCGGGGCTGACGATGGAAACTGTCGCCGGCCACTCGCGGACGATGCAGTGTCTGCGTCTCGTGCGCGGCGAGCAGACGCTGTTCAACTTCGCAGACCTGGTGCCGACGCGCGCACACGTGCCGTTCGCCTGGGTGATGGGCTACGATCTTTATCCGGTTGAGACCGTTGACGCGAAGAAGCGTCTGCTGCCGCAAGCGGCGTGCGAAAACTGGCTCTGCTTTTTCTACCATGATCCGGACATGCCGCTGTGTCGCGTCATTGAAGAAGATGGCAAGCTGCGCGCGGTCGGCTATTCAGATATGCGTTAACTCATTGTCCCAATCTTCTATGCTCTGATTTAGAGTGAAAATAAAAACAACTTATGACCAAAGTGGAGATCGGAATCATCGGCGGCAGCGGTCTGTACCAGATGCCAGAGTTGAAGGACGTTGAAGAGGTTCGCGTCGAGACTCCGTTCGGCAGTCCTTCGGACGCTTTTATCGTCGGGACGCTCGAAGGCGCGCGCGTCGCTTTTCTGCCGCGGCATGGGCGCGGGCATCGCTTCAGCCCGACAGAGTTACCTTTCAGGGCGAACATCTACGGGATGAAACTGCTCGGCGTCGAACATATTCTCTCGGCGTCGGCGGTCGGCTCGCTACAGGAAAGGTATCATCCGCTCGACATGCTGATCCCCGACCAGTTTTTCGACCGGACACGCGCACGCGCACACGAATCGACGTTCTTCGGTGAAGGCATCGTCGCCCACGTGACGTTCGCGCATCCGGTGTGCGGCGACCTCGGCGACGTGCTCGAAGCGTCGTGCCGCGAGGTCGGTGTGAACGTGCATCGCGGCGGAACCTATCTCTGCATGGAAGGCCCGGCGTTCTCGACGAAGGCCGAGTCGAATGTCTACCGCGCGTGGGGCATGGACGTGATCGGGATGACCAACCTGCAGGAGGCGAAGCTCGCGCGCGAAGCGGAAATCTGCTACGCCACGCTGGCGCTCGTCACCGATTATGATTGCTGGCACGAAGAGCACGACGCGGTGTCGGTCGGAACTGTTGTCGAGTATTTGAACAAAAACGTGCGAAACGCGCAGCAGGTGATTCGCCTCGCGGTCAAGCGCATCCACGAACAGAACTTGCGTTGCCAATACAGCGACGCGATGAAGAACGCGATCTTCACACCGCCCGAGCTGTGGCCGGCGGCGACAACGAAGAAGCTCGATGCGATCATCAGAAAGTATGTGCCACGGGGTGACGGCGACAAGCAGGTGGTGTGAGTTCGGCTTAGCTTCTCGCACGCGAAATTTTCATTGGTCAGCCTGAGGGGTTTTGTCATGAGAAAGATAATTTCGATCAACTCGATTATCAGCCTGATTCTTTTCTGCGCTCTTTTCTGCTCCGCCGCCGCAGTGACGGCCTGTGCGCAGAACGTCAAGAACGGCCCGGACACGTCGTCGATCCGCGACCCCGGGTTGGAGAAAGAGTCGCGGCACAGCCTCGAAGTCGCCCGCCATTACTTCAGATTGAAGAAGGCTTATCGCGCCGCCATCGCGCGCTGCGAAGAGATCATTGCGGGCAATCCGACCTTCTCACAATTGGACGAGGTGCTCTACCTCGCCGGCACGAGCAGCCTCCGCTTGTCGGAGAATCGCGGCAAACAGACTGCGACGTTGCCCGCCGACAAGTTGCGCGATGACGCGCGTGAATATCTCTCGCGCATCATCAACGAATTCCCCGACAGCAGCTTCCGCGAGCGCGCTGAGACGGAACTCCGACCGCTCGGCGGGGTCAAACCGAAGAACGCGAAAGCATCCGTCAGCAATCAATAGGCGGCTGCGTACAAACATCGCCGCGTCGGCTGGCACTAGCAGACATCTTCACAGACAGTCAGTTCGGGCTTGTAATACCCGCCTTCAGACCGTTACTCTCTTTCACCAATTTCATTCACAGGAGAACATCATAGTGTCATTGCTAGTTGTTGGATCGGTGGCGTTCGACGCGGTCGAGACGCCGTTCGGCAGTCGCGAGAAGATGCTCGGCGGGTCGGCGACGCACTTCTCGCTTTCGGCTGGTTTCTTTACAGATGTGCGCGTCGTCGGCGTGGTCGGCGGCGACTTCGGGCGCGAAGAGTTGGCGGTGTTTGAGAAGCACCGCATCGACACATCCGACGTTGAACGCGTCGAAGGCGGCAAGACTTTTTTCTGGCGCGGGCGCTATGACTTTGATTTGAACACGGCGCACACGCTCGACACGCAGCTCAACGTCTTCGCCGACTTCAGGCCGAAACTGTCGGACGCTTCGCGCCGTTCGCGCCTCGTCTTCCTCGGCAACATCCAGCCCGACCTCCAGCGCGAAGTGCGCGAGCAGGTGAGCGGCGCTGAGTTGGTCGCGCTCGACACGATGAACTACTGGATCACGACCGTGCCGGAGGCGGTTAAGGGAGCGATCCGCGGCGTCAACGTCGTCATCATCAACGATGCGGAGGCCCGCCAACTCGCCGGCGAGCCGAACCTGATTAAAGCTGCACGTAAGATTCTTTCGTGGGGGCCGATGGCGCTCGTCGTCAAGCGCGGCGAATACGGCGCGGCGATGTTTACAAAAGACACCTACTTCGCGATTCCCGCTTACCCGCTCGAAGCGGTGTTTGACCCGACCGGCGCGGGTGACACGTTCGCGGGTGGCTTCATGGGATACCTCGCCAGCCAGCCGGCGATTGACGAAGCAGTGATGCGTCGCGCGATGATCTTCGGATCGGTGATGGCTTCCTTCAACGTCGAAGAGTTCGGCACTGAGCGCGTCAGCCGCCTGACTCACGCCGAAATCAACAATCGTTTTCAGGGCTTCAAAAAGATGACCCACTTCGAAGCGATCCCATTCGAACGCGCCGCGCGCGAAGCCGGCAAATCGTAGCGTGATGAATGAAGGAAAGGGGCAAAAGTTGAGATGTGTGTAACAACGACGTTCCTTTTGCCGGCCCCGCTTTGTCTCTATAATTCCGGTCGTCGGAAAAATCATTTCGCGTAGGAGAATCTATTATGTTCTGTCCTGTTTGTGAGTCGGAGTATGAGCCGGGCATCGCGACGTGTGTCGATGACGGTACGCCGTTGGTCGCGCGGCTGACATCAGAGAATACCGTTCACGATCACAGCGAGGCGCGATTCGTGTCACTGCACAGCGTCGGCCTTCCGGCGGAGGCCGAGATGGTGCATGACATCCTGACGCAGAACGGCATCCGCGCGGCGATTCAATCGGGTGGGATGGATGCTTTTTCATCGCTACTGTCGGCGACCGCACCCGGTGCAACGGTGCTCGTCGATGAGCGCGATTACGACCGCGCGCGGGAAGTCTACGACTCGTTCTTCGGCGGCGACATGACACCATTGACGGGAACGACCATCTCCGAAGATGAGGGCGATGGAACAATGGATGATGAATCCGCATCAACCAGATGACGATTAGAATGGAGGGCCGGGCGTTGAAGAAGTTGTTCGTTAACTGTTGGCGGCGGATGCTCTGGAGGCACTGCCGGTCTAAACCGAAACATGGAAGATTGGAACAGTCGTTGTTTGTCTCCCTCACGGGACGAAGATGAACACATTCTTATCAATCACGTGTGTTTCGATTCAGTTTTCGCGATCTGTTATTCAGCGTTCGGCTGCTGATGAAGTGGAGGTTGGCGATGAATGATGCAAGGGATGCGGGGGTCGTCGTGGTGGTGTTGATGACCGCTGCGAGCCGCGAAGAGGCTGTGCGAATCGCCCAGATGTTGGTCGGCGCGCGACTCGCCGCGTGCGTGCAGGTGATGCCGGAGATGGAATCAATCTATCGCTGGGAGGGAGAAGTGCAGCGCGCGCCGGAGGTCTTGTTGCTGGCGAAAACAACTGACGCCTGCTTCGCCGAATTAGAGCGGGAAGTGCGCGCGCTCCACAGCTACGAAACGCCGGAGATCATCGCGTTGCCGGTTAACTCGGTTTCGATTCCGTACCTTGAATGGCTCACCGGGTCGGTGTTGCTGCGACGCGGCGGACAACCTGGGGAGCGGGCTTCGTCGGCGGGAACGGGTAACGCAGCCTAAGCGTTGTGCGGATAACAGTGCCGCGTCCGTCTCGACGTGTCGGGACGGACGCGGCGCTTTGCGTTTCAATCGGTTTTCTTGCCAGTCGCTAAGGTCAAAGACCGTATCTGAAACGGTCGCACCCAATCGCCATCAGCAGCAGCGACGTCAATAATCATAGATCACATTCTTGCCCAACTTGCGTAGTGAATCCTGACTTCTAACGACAATCTCGACCGTCTCGGCTGGCGAGTCGGTGATATGCAGCAGCCGCAGGTCGTGCTCGTCTATTTTCTTTTCAACCAGCATTACCTCACGAATCCAGTGCATCATTCCGCCCCAAAATGCTGAGCCGAACAGCACGACCGGAAAATTTTTGATCTTGCCTGTTTGAATCAATGTCAGCGCCTCGAACAACTCGTCGAGCGTGCCGAAGCCGCCGGGGAAGATGACGAAGGCGGTGCTGTATTTGACGAACATCGTCTTGCGCACGAAGAAGTATTTGAAGACCAACGTGCGCGTCTGAAACGGATTCGGCCTTTGTTCGAAGGGCAACTCGATGTTGCATCCGATAGAGACGCCGCCCGCCTCGAACGCGCCGCGGTTAGCCGCCTCCATGATGCCGGGGCCGCCGCCGGTGATGACGGCGAAGC
>JACDEG010000578.1 GCA_013816505.1 Pyrinomonadaceae bacterium
GGCATACACGTCACCCGCCAATCTTTTTCTTCAAGTCCGAAATTCACTTCGGCGAGAAACGCTTTCAACTGCCGGTCACGATGATAACTCGCTCCGTCCCATACCAAGAGGAGTTTCTTGCCGGCATAAATCCGCATCAGCCATGTCACATCCGCGACCGTGTGTTCACCATTGCCTGCTGAAAACTCGTGCCCGTGAAACTCTCGACTGTAAAAATTGACCGCGCCATCATAAGTCTGCCGTGCTCTTTGATTCGTCATCTCGACTGTAATCGCTGCCCCACGCTGGCCCCACACGTAACCCAAACAATCGCCCCACAATAAATGACATTCATCCTCAAGCAACACCACCATTTCGCCCCTCGTTATCTCTTCCCCGTGGTGCTCCAGTTTCTTTTAATCTCTGCGCGTTTCTCTCACACACGAGCTTCATCTCGTTTTGGATTTCGTTTCTCGCTCTTGTGGTAACTCAACCCTGCTGCTTGCAATAAATCGTAATAGGATTGCTTCGATTGATAGACCACACCGTACTGCTCTTCCACATCATCGCGCACGGCCTCAACCGTCATCGTCTCATGACCTTTGATCCAACTCAGTATCTGTGTGCGGTGCTCGTCGGTCAGATAACTCTCGCTGCCGCGATAGCCGGACAATAAACTTCCGGCACCTTGTTGCTCATACCTCACGCGCCACTTGCTCACGTACTGCGGCGTCACATTCAACATCTCAGTAATCTGAGCCGTTGGCAGCTCGCTCATAGCCATCTTCACACACACCGCGCGCTTGACCTCTCGCGCATCCCTTGAGTCATTGATGATCTCGTCTAAACTTGTCATTGATAGCTCCTTTTTTTAGGGCTATCATTTTACACATCTCGTTTAGGTTCCCTATACGTCACGGATGTCCAGAGGTAGTAGCGCGACCATTCGTACCAGAGGGGGAGATCGAACTTGCAAGCCTGACGGATGGCGACGAGGGTCAGGTTGACGCCGTATTGGGTAAGCGCCATGACGCAGATCGCGAGGACGAACATCGCCGTGGACAGGTGGGCCGTCAACTGCGATGGGTCACCGAACAACAGGTTGAGCGCCGACACCGTCGCCCACGTCGAGCAGGCAGCGCTGCCCGCGTTGAAGAGGTAAGTGGTGACGCGCCGGCTGACGCGCGCCGACGAGGTGACGGCCTCGGCCGTCGCAACAAGCACTGCCGCCGGCCCGCCGCACAGCAACATCGTGAGGAAAACGAACGTGTCGGCGACGGTGATCGTGCCGTTGAAGCGGGGTATCTTGATGTGAACGCGCGAGGCGACAACGACCGTTAGGAGTGCCAACAGCAGGACCTGCCCGTCGATCCCGCGGACGGCGGCGTGATAGATTGAGATACCGCACACCGCCATGCCGCACGCGATGACGCACCACGTATACGGTGCCTCTAAACGCTCTTTGCTCAGAGTCAAGTTGAGATGTGGCATCAATGTCTTCTGACCTCAAGCGGTGGGAGTGGGGGGCGTGGGTAATCAACTGAGGGGCGGAGAGTGTTTGCCCTGTGCCGTCCGCATTCAGCGGCTTTTGGTTGTCGGCAATTAACCTTCGGCAAGGCATATGCCAGCGGACGGTTTTATGAAGCGCTTCAAGGTAGCCGGGATTTTGTTGGTTTGGCGACGAAGGGCAGGAATCGAGGCGCAGAGATTGAGTCAGCAAGTCATTCAGATTGACTCGACTGAACGTGTCAAATCGACAGATCATCTCAACCGCGCGGGTCAGGGATAAAGAAAAAGCGATTGCCTTTCAACGAGAGTGAATGGCAATCGCTTTTGAAGAAGTGGCGGAGCCGACGGGATTCGAACCCGCGACAGTAGCGCAACTGTGGTTCCGGCATTCCTCATCATGTCAGCGAGGAACTTGCGAAACGCATCAGCCTTCTTACGCTTGAGTAAGATTAGCCCGATGGAATGAAGTGAGAAGTCGGAGATAAAGAATTCATGCGCGCCCGTCTTGGCGAGAAACTCTTTCGCCTCCGTAGAGCGCGCTTATTCGAGCAGCACTTCGAGAAAGATATTGGTTGTCAACGAGCAGTTTCATTCGACCTCGCTACGTTGGCGCGCAATCTAATGTTGAAGGTCAACCGAAGTGTAGTCATCGGGCATGGCTTTAAGTGCCCCAGCCCAATCGAACTGCGGTTTGCGACGCGGGCGCGACCTTTGCTTCGCAAGCAGAAACTCAATAAGGTCGCGCACCTCGGCTTGCCGCTCAGTAGACAACTCTCTGACCGTTTCTTCCAGCGGTTTCGCAAGCTCTTTCATAACACGTCCTCTCCATCATTATATCAATGGGGATAGTGATTTCTGCTCGTTAATTTACGAGCGTTAACGGTTCGACCTTTCCCTAAGTCTAGCAACTCAAATGATCTTGTAAAGACGGATTGTTTGGGTTAAATATGCGAGGTTGGAAAGTTATCAACAAGAGAGAACGCATGACAACCACTGACGTACTTGCAATAATTGGAGCCGTCACCGGGATTATAGGCACGATAGCAGGACTGTTTGCTTTATGTTGGGACTACTACAAGTGGAAGTACGCTGAGAGAGTGCAGCTTAAAGTAACTGCGATCCCTAATTTCGTAAATGCAGAGGATAGAAGAAAGGAAATGATCTGGGTATCAGTAACAAATATTGGGAAAATTCCAACGACAATAAAACTGCTTACCCTTCATGGTTTTAATTCAAAGCGTGGTATGAAGAAGCGAAATGGAGAAAATCTAGCAATCATTACACAGCCATTTTATGGTCAACTTCCAGCTAAGTTAAATCCAGGCGATGACTGGGACGGGGGATTTGACCAGCACAGCGAAGGTATTGAAGAATATTTGAAATACAAATATTTCGTTGTTCAGGTTGAAGACACGATGTCGAATAAACCTTTCCGAGCTGAAGTTGATAAATCTCTCGTTAAAAAACTTTCATCTTAAAGGATCAACAAAATATTTAGTTATCTCCAAGTGTATAATCCGTTCATTATGGAAATCCTCTTAGCGATTGTAAGCGCACTCATAGGGGTAGTGACTACCCATTACTACTACAAGAGGCAGACCAAAGAAATGGTCTGATCACAAATGACAAATTCTGCTTCGTCAGGCAAGCCCAACTGACACTGAGTTGGTGGCGAAGGTCTCCCCGCCTGCGACAATCTTCCTTTCATGATGAGGTTCAAGCTCATCCAGGAGGGGAAGATGCAAAGACAGTGGGACGTTCAACGCCAAATTGTGGAGCGCGACGACGGCTGGCGCCGATGGGATCGGGCTTATCAACACCTTCTGCGACGGGCTCAACAACAGCAGGAGGTGGAGCATGCGAGTAGCCGTTTACGCCAGAGTCTCGACGCCGCACCAGGCACAGACTCAAACCATCGAGCAACAACTGACACGGTTGCAGAATCACATTAAGCAGCAGGGCTGGACGCTGGAAGAAAGCTTCATCTACCGTGATGACGGTTACAGCGGGGCGCGGCTCAATCGGCCCGGACTCGATGCCTTGCGTGATCGAGCTGCGATGGCCGAGATCGATGTTGTGCTAGTGAGCGCGCCCGACCGGCTGGCACGTAAGTATGTTCATCAGGTGCTGTTGATTGAAGAACTGCAGCGGCAGGGTTGCCAAGTGCAATTCGTCGAGCGCCCGATGAACTCGGACCCGCACGACCAGTTGCTGCTGCAAATCAGGGGCGCGGTGGCTGAGTATGAACGTAGTCTCATTACAGAGCGGATGCGACGCGGCAAAGTAGCGAAGATGCGCGCGGGACAGTTGTTGCCGTGGACGAGGCGTCCTTTCGGCTACCGACTTGATGCTGAGCGCCCACGCGACCCGACCCAGGT
>JACDEG010000579.1 GCA_013816505.1 Pyrinomonadaceae bacterium
CCCGAGGTCTTTCGCGCGCTCGGCATTGATGTCATCTTCGGCACGCCGCGCTTTCTCTCGCCCCACGGACTGGAGATTGAATCGGCACAGGGAGAAGGTCGCTCCACGCGAACCGTCAGCGCCAAGCGCTTTTGTATCTCTACAGGCTCGCGCCCCGCCATCCCGCCCGTTGAAGGCTTGAACGAAACGGGCTTCATTACGAACGAAGAGGTCTTCGATCTAGAGCAACTCCCCGCTTCTTTCCTCCTCTTAGGCGGCGGCCCCATCGGACTTGAACTGGGCCAAGCGTTCGCGCGCTTCGGGAGCGAAGTCACGGTTGTTGAGATGGGCGCTCGGCTGCTGCCGAAGGAGGATGAAGAAGTCTCCGCTACAATCGAAAGCATCCTGCGAGCAGAAGGGTTGCAAGTTCTCCTCAACGCCAAAGCTGTGCGCGCGGGTCAGGCCGACGGGCATAAGACGCTCACGATTGAAGAGAACGGTCAGGAGCGTGAACTGCACGCCGAAGAGATTCTCGTGGCGACGGGGCGTCGCCCCAACGTCGAGGGGCTGAATCTCGAAGCCGCCGGTGTCCGTTACGATAAGCAATGCATCATCACAGACGAGTATCTGCGGACTTCTGCTTCACACATCTTCGCGGCGGGCGACGTGACCGGGCATTTCCCCTTCACGCACATGGCCGCTTATGAAGCCTCCGTGGTCGTGCGCAACGCGCTCTTCTTCTGGCCGCTCCTGCAAAAAGCGGATTTCCGCGTCGTGCCGTGGACGACGTTCACGGACCCGGAGGTGGCGCGCGTCGGATTGACGGAAAAAGAGGCTTACCGTGAGTACGGCAAAGATAGCATCAAGATTTACCGCACGGATTTCGCAGACAATGACCGCGCACAGGCCGAGGACGAGACCAAAGGATTTGTTAAGCTCATCTGCGCCGGGCGGCGACAGGAGATCGTCGGCGCGCACATCGTCGGGCCACATGCGGGCGAACTCATCCACGAGGTCGTGCTGGCAATGAAAGAGCGTCTCCCCGTCACGACTCTCGGCGGCATGATCCACGTCTATCCGACGCTCACGCAGGTCAACCAGAAGGCAGGACTCGACGCAGTGCTGGCGAAGATAGCCTCTTATAAGAGACTACTGTCTTACTATTTCCGCCTGTGGCGGTAGCCGGCTTGACTCGTCATGGAGAGCTTAAACAATCAAGCGTGCGAGAAGTGATGCGGAAGATGTCGTGGATCAAAATCATAGAGGAAGAGGAAGCGGACGACGCGCTCAAACGGGCTTACGAAACGGTTGGAGTGGCGCGCGGTGAGGTGGCAAACATTCTCAAGGTTCACAGCCTGCGCCCGCAGGTGATGACCGCGCATCTCGCGCTCTACCGCGAACTGATGTTCGGCAGATCAGAATTGACGCGCGCCGAGCGCGAGATGATCGCCGTCTCGGTCTCGGCGGTCAACCACTGCCACTATTGAGTGCGCCATCACGGGGAGGCTCTCCGTGCGCTAATCAAAGACGATGAACTGCTCGCAGCCTTGGAGCGCGAACCCTTCACCGCGCCGCTCAACAAGCGTCAGCGCGCGCTCGTCACCTACGCGCTCAAGCTGACACAGTCCCCCCATCTCATAACCGAAGACGACATCAATTTCTTACGCGGGGCAGGATTTTCAGACGCGGCTATCCACGACGCAGCGGCGGTCACCGCCTACTTCAATTTCGTCAACCGCACGGCGTCTGGCTTAGGAGTCCGATTGGAAGCAGAATAGCTCGACTGACTCTCAACAACGACGTAAGTTACTTCAAAGCGTCGAACGCGGCTCGTATATCATCGTTTGCCGGGCGCTTCTTGTAATCGGATTCGACCATCGCCCACGCGACGCGCCCCGACTTGTCGATGACGTACACGGTCGGGTGCGGGATGCCCTCCACCTTCTGCCCCGCGTAGGCCGGGTCGCGCAATCCGTAGGCGTCTATCACGTGGGAGTCCGGGTCGGATAGCAGCGGGTAGTTGACTTTGCCACGCCCATCCTGCGCAATCTTCTTGGCAAACTCTCGGTTCTCCTCGTGGCTGTCAATGCTGATGGCGTAGAGCTTGACCGCCTCGTTCGGTTTCAAGAGCGTGCGCAGCTCGGCCAACTGCCGGGCGCAGAACGGTCACCAGTAGCCGCGATAGAAGACGAGCACGACCGGGCTTTTCCCACGCGCCTCTGAAAGTTTAACTTTCTGCCCGTTCTGGTCTTCGAGTGTGAAGTCAGGGGCAACTTCTCCGACTCTCACGGGAGTGTTACGAGCTTGCATCTGCGGAGATTGCTGATTGTTCACGGTACTTCCTCCAGTTGCGCATGCCATACCCCATAGCATGAATGCCAGTGTGATGAAAGTTTTCATAGGCATCATCCGGTAATTCCCTCCTTCAATTCATCGCGCCTACGTGAGCCGGGCCGCGATAAGATAAGTTGCGACTGAAATGATGCCGGCTACTAACGGCGTGATCGTCCACGCCAGCACTAGGTCACGCAAGGTGCGCCGGTTCAAGCGATGCGTATCAGAGCCAGCGATGCCTGCTATCGCCCCCGTAGAGACGTGGGTGGTTGACATCGGGAGTCCGAGATTCGCCCCGACTCCGACCAGCAAAGCCGTCGTTATGTTAGCGAGCAGCCCTTCCCTGTGATCCATGCGCACGACCTTTTCGGCAAGCACTCGCGCCACCCTCCGCCCAGCATACAGGCTGCCCGCGAACATTGCCGCCGCAGTAATCAGGATCAGAAGATTCATGTTGATGCGCGCGCCCAACACTGTCACCGCGACGGCGACAAGTTTCGGCGTGTCGTTCAACCCGCGCGCGAACCCCACCGCCCCGCTCGACAGCCAGTGGAACGTCTCCGTGCTCAACTTGAGATGCCCGCCAAAACCGGCACACTCACGGGTCGTTCCCGTTACGACATTGATCTGCGTGAACTGCGCCTGACCCGCATCCAGTTCTCCGACCCCGACGCACAGGCAATCAACCGCCTCCGCTTCACTTTTGGCAAAGACGCGATTGAGCGTTG
This sequence comes from Pyrinomonadaceae bacterium, assembly GCA_013816505.1. Lineage (GTDB taxonomy): Bacteria > Acidobacteriota > Blastocatellia > Pyrinomonadales > Pyrinomonadaceae > JACDEG01. The sequence goes on from JACDEG010000579.1 coordinate 3,042, forward strand.
CCGAAAGGGCGTAAGAAGCCGCGATGCTCAAGAGCAGCGGCATCGCCAGTTTCGGCAAGACACCCGCCCACAGCACGCGTCCCGGAGCATAAACCAACGCTGCTCCGATCAGTGCACCGATGATGGCGTGCGTGGTCGAGACGGGCAGTCGCGTCACAGTCGCGAGTGCGACCCACCCGGCGGCCCCGCAGATGACGGCGAGAGTGAAAGCGGGCGTCGGCTCGGCGGCGACGATCCCGCCGGTGAAGAGCTTGAGCATGCGCGTCGCAAACAGGCCCGAAAGCAGCGATCCCGCCAGTGTGGTCAGCGCGCCCCACAGGATGGCCGTGCGGTAGCGCGTGATGCCACTCCCGGCGAGCGTCGCCACCCCCTTCGACACGTCGTTCGCGCCGTTCATCGCAGCCAGCGCGACGATCAGAGCGAAAATTGCAGCTACGATGAGCATCTGAGCCTTCTCTAACTGTTGGCGGCTACCGCCCCTCCACAGGAGGAGCCTGCGCCCGCCGTGCAGCCGAAGCAGTGGCTGCCTGTCATAATGCGCCGCGCGACGAACTTCACTGGATCGAAATCCGCGATTTGTTGCGGCAGCTTCGGCGCGACCGCGAGTTCGAGCATCTGGTTGAAGTCGCAGTCGTAGAGTCTTCCTGTCCAATCCACGCTCATCAGCGTGCGACACATCAAGCCTTCGACCGTCGCAGGGTTGAACGCGGCGATGAGCTTACGCATGTATCGCTCTTCGTTTCCGCTGCGGCGCAGGTAGTCGAGGAAGCGCTTAATCGGCATGTTGGTGATTGTATAGAGA
>JACDEG010000129.1 GCA_013816505.1 Pyrinomonadaceae bacterium
CCACAACACCAGCGCCATCGCGTGCGGGTAGCGGCCATGCTCCGCACGATGGCGTTTGAGCAATAGATTGACGACTCGTTCGGCGCGTGTGAATGCCGCCTCGGATGGAACTTTGTACGGGTTGACCGCGTGCGTGTTGCGCCCCGTCGGCAGGATGCCGGGGTTCTGCACGATGTCCGCGCCGGGGCCGGGCGCGATGTATTCGCCGCGCAATGCACGCATCAAGCTATCCAATTCCTGATTGCTCTTTAGCTGCTCGCGGATTCTCTCAAGCAGCATCAAGACCGGGCGCGATGCTTCGCCCGCAACGCGCGCTGCGTGTCCCAGCCAACTCACTGCGCGCTCAACCCCGTCGTGAATGAAAATCGAGATGGCTTCCCTGACAATCACATCGACCTGCTCGCGCGTGCGAAGCATCCCTTCGTCTTTGATGGTTGATGTGTGAAAGAGATGTGAAGCGTCGAAGCCCAGCCCTTCGGCGACTAAATCGGGCAGCGAACGCACACCAACTTCGGGGCGGTCGAACGAAGCGACCATCCGCAGCATGTCGGCGCACTCGCGTCCGTCCGTCGCGCGCCCGAACACGTGCAGACCGGTCGGGATCAGACGCTGCTCGATCTCCGACACTTGTTCGCAGAGTTCGAGCACACGCCGGTCACGTTCCTGACTGGTCATCGCGGCAATGTCTGGCGCATTGTTCATCGAGTTAACACTTTCGGTCACACGAGTCGGCGGTGACTAAGGATTGAAGACAGAATACATTCACCGCAGAGAAATTATTCAATTCCTAATCTTGAGCGAATCGGAGGCGACGTAGCCGGGCAGATTCACGCAGCGCCCGCCGAGCATTTCGGCCAACGCTTCGGCTTCGCCGTTCCCCGTGAAGCGTTGCTGCGTGTTGACGACAACCGACACGACGCCGGCGCGCCGCAACGCCGCACCCAGACGGGTCAGCTCTTCGGCGATCACTCGTTTGATAACTGCCCGCGCACCACTTCCGGCGTTGTCGTCGAGCGGCACATTCGCGCGGCCATCGGTGAAGATCAGAAGTTTGATTCCTTCGGTCTTCATCCGCGCCGCGCGCGCCGCAACATCAAGCGCGCGACACAACCCGGCGGCGAGCGGTGTCGCGCCACCGACGGGAAGTGCGTCGAGCATTCCTTTGGCGCGCGCCGGAGCGCGGCTCGGCGACAGCAATAACTCGGCCCCGCGATCACGAAAACTGATGAGAGCGATTCGGTCGCGGTTAACATACGAACGGCGGAGAAGTTCAGCGAGCGCGCCCTTCGCCTGCCCGATGCGATTCAGGGCCATGCTGCCCGACGTGTCAACGGCGAAGATAAACAGCGCGCCGCTTTTGCGACGGAACTGTTTATAACGAAGGTCGTCGTGTGTCATGCCCAAGCCGGGAGACGGCGCGTGGTGTTGAGCATTGATTCGCGTCAACGCGGCGGCACGAAGCGTGGCGTCCAACGCAATTCGCGGATGATTTGGGCGCCGCGCCGTCGAATGGAAGTAGCGACCATCCGCCGCCGTGACTTCACCAGACGCATCTCGCGTGCGACGCGCCGTTGTTTGCGAGGGCGCAGAAGATTGTCGACGACCCACACTCGCACCACGCAGCCCGTCGGGAAGCTGCGCGCTCGTTGAAGGGATGATGCTTTGTTGCTTCGAAGGGCTCCGCGATCCGACGTTGTCATTCGTGGGGGATGCGGTGTTCGCTTCCGACTTTTGTCGTCGATCCGTTTGATTGACGCTGTGTTCGCCGTTCTGCCTGCCCTTCGCCGATTCCGTTGAGGACCTGCTCGCACCTGGGTGTGGACCGGGCGCGGATTCAGGAACGCTTCCGCCAACGCCCGCTGAGGAAAGCTCGCGCATTGTCTGTTCGACGCGCCCGCCGCCCGAAGTTTGATCGAGCGGATGATTGAGCGGGTCACGCCGGAGCCGGTGTCTGAGTGCCAGGGCCGCGACCCGCTCGACATCTTCCAACATCGCCTCGCGGCGGCCTTCGAGCGCCGCCAACGCCCGCGCCGCTCGCGCCGTCGTCAACTCGCCGCGGTGTCCATCAATTTTCAGGCGGGCGCACAACTCGGCGATGTGCCGAATCAGAGCGCGCGGGACGACGACCTCGCTCGCCGACTTTTGTGCGCGGCGCAGACGGCGCGCGAGTGCGGACTGCTCCTTGTCCCACACGCTCGCGAATCCATACGGGTCGCGGTCGAACGCTTCGCGCCGCTCGACAATCTCGACACGCTCCGCCACGTCGTCCGTAGTGCGCACCTCGACGCAGAGTCCGAACCGGTCGAGCAGTTGCGGCCTCAACTCGCCCTCTTCCGGATTGCCCGAACCGACGAGCACAAACCGCGAAGGGTGCGTGGTCGAGATGCCTTCGCGTTCGACGATGTGTCGCCCGGTGGCCGACACGTCGAGCAGCAGATCTACCAGATGGTCTTCGAGCAGATTCACCTCATCGACATAGAGGAAGCCGCGGTTGGCGCGCGCCAGCAGCCCCGGCTCGAACGCTTTGACGCCCGCGCCGAGCGCACGCTCGATGTTGTTCGACCCGCAGACCCGATCTTCTGTCGCGCCGAGCGGTAAATCGATGACTGGCACGAACGTTTTCTCGAGCGGCAAATGATTCCCGTCGATTCGCCGCGCATGACATTCAGCACAAAGATTTTCGGCGTCGTCCGCCGGGTCACAGTTGAAGACACAACCGCGCACCTTCGTCATGCGGGGCAGCGTCGACGCTAGCGAACGTACCGCCGTCGATTTACCCGTCCCGCGATGCCCTGTCAGCAACACTCCGCCGATGGCCGGAACGACGACATTCAACAACAGCGCCAGTTTCATCTCTTCCTGCCCGACCAGCGCCGTGAATGGGTAGCCCGGCGGCGCGACGGCGGGTGATGTGCCGCCTCCGCCGGAGGCTGTTTCTCGCAGTGGCTTGATCCGACTCATGGGTTGCGATGTGTAATGTGTGATGAGAGAACGGCGGACGATTGAATCATGTCACACGTTGATGGTGTGCCCATCGCTTCAGTTATTCAAAAGAGAATTGCGAATACTTTACTCAACGACGTAAGCGGTCGGGGCGACTTCGCGCAGCAGACGTTGACTTACCAGGTGGCCGATGACGGCCAGCACGGCGACCGCGAAAAGCGACAGCATCGCCTTCCCGCTCAGTGCTTCGGTCAGCGATTTGGCGCCGACGGTGTTGTGAACCGCGAGCGCGTAGACGTATGACTTGATCGACATCGCGGCGGTGGTCGCGATCAGGAAGCGAACGAACGGCACATGTGCGAAACCGGCGGCATAATTAACTAGACAGTGCGGGCTGGCCGGCGTCAGACGGATGCCGAAGAGGACGAGAAAGCTCGAATGACGTTCGAAGAAGCGCCGCCATCGTCCGTCGCGGAAACGCTCGACCCACGAACCGCCGACGAACCGCGAGACGTTATAGCCGATGGCCGCGCCGAGCACACAACCCGTCGTCGTGATGAGCGCCGACCAATGCGGCGGGAACAACAGTGGCGTGATGAACAGGAACGCCGATGCCGGTAATGCGAACGCCCACGCCGACGCCATCGCAAGGATGATGATCGCCGCCGTCCCGCCGCCCGCGCCGGACAGTTGTTCGGGCGAGTGCCATAACCCGCTCCAACGGTAGATGGAGAATCCGATGATGACCACCCCGACCCCCATCATTAACCGCCAGAGGTTCCGTCGTCCCATACCGTTCTCCGGAGCACACCGCCGGTGCTATGTGGAAAGAGAAAGAAACTATGGCTCAATCGACATTCGCGTGATGTTAAGCAGCGGCTGCCGCTCCACCTTTCCGTCTTTTAACACGACTACGACCATGTTGTTTTCAATCGTGACACGGCGCACCGTGCTCATCTCGCGTTCCGATTTGACGCCGCTTTTGGTTTCGATGATGAGCCGCGGGCTGCTGGCGGGAGGCGGTGCAAGCGACCGCGGCGTGGACGCAGACTCTGGCCGAGTGGCCGCAGCAGCAGCGCCTGGAGTTACCGCCCCGCGCTTCGCACGCGAACTTCGTCGAGGTGATGCAGACGGTGTTGTTGACGAATTGGCGCGCGTGCCGCTTGATCGCGCGGCCCGACTTCGGTTAGTCGCCCCGGTCGTCGGCGCGATGCCGGCGGCGGAACTGTCGGCAGTAGGTGGGCGCGTCGCGGGCACGGCAGTGTCGGATTCTTTAGTTGGTTCTCTTCTCACCAACGCGGCGCGATCCGCTTCGGCCTTCAACCTGGCCGCGTCTCTTCGCGCACGCTCTTCGCGCGCGATTCTGTTCCGCTCGTCACGGCGCTCTCTGGCCTGCTGTTCGCGGCGTTCTCTGGCTTCAGTTCGCGCCCGCTCTCGCGCCTCAATCCTCGCCTCAACCTCGGCCCGTTCCCGCGCCTCCGCCGCCAAACGTGCGACCCGCTCTTCGGCGGTCTCCGGGATACGGGCACCGGTCGCCGTCGCCCGCCGTGTGCCTCTGGCGCGAACGGTCGGCGAGTCAGCAGTCGACCCAGCAGTTGACTCAGTGACTTTCGGTTTGGTAGAGGTCGCCGCGTTTCCCTCCGTCGCGTTCGCTTCCGTCGTGGCGGCAAGCGGGACGAACGCCCCAGCGAAGCGCACGTGGTAAGTGCCGTCCGCGTCGCCGCCGCTGCGCCCCTCGACTCTCAGCACAAACGACTCGTCACCGCGCAGGTAGACGCTCTTCGACGACTGCGTGGCGGACGCGCCGCCGTACAGCGTAACCTTCGTAATCGGTCGCAGGGACGAAGCGGTGAACACATCCACCGCGCCATCAAGGTTGGTGCTCTCGACCGTCACGACGAGGTCGCCTTCCCGACCTTTGAATGTATAGAAGTGGCGCGTGAATCGCGCGTCGCCAACGTCCCTCGGCGTGATGCGACCGGAGATTTCGTCGGACGTGATGGGGGTTGGGAATCTGACATCCGTCGACTGCGCCGAAGCACTCGCAGCGGTCAGTAGAAAGACGATGCCGAGCGTGACGAGTCGCGGCTTAAAGAATTGTAATCGCTGAAAAATGGCGAGCATGAATTGAAAACTTGCGTCTCCTCGAGATAGCGAAGAGTGTAGCAGCCCCGCCGCACTCCAACAATATACAGCGGAGAGTTTTCCATGTGGAAGAATTAGAGAGATGAGAGGTCAGGCAGGAACTTGGCGAAGCGGTACAGTCGCAAATTTCTTGTTGACGCAACCTGATAGGAGTAGTGAAAGAGGATTGATGCCGAAGGGGGACTCGAACGCCCACGAGTTACATCAAAAGTCGGCACTGTTATGTTGATGGGGATGGAGAGAATCGAACTCTCATGGGTTGCCCCACATGCACCTCAAACATGCGCGTATACCAATTCCGCCACATCCCCGTAAAATCACTATATCAAACAGCAATCTTTTTTTCACCCGCAAGCTGCTTTCGTCTTTGCCGATAATCCGCATCTCTTCTCTTACAAGTTGTGACATCGGTCAAGCCTAAACTCTTTCCGAGTGTCATAACAAAGGAACAGTCTCGATGCCAGCGCGACGCACAATCAAAACTGCTTTTCAAAATTATCGAGCGGGCGCAGTCTGCGGACTGTTGGCTGGCGTCGTCGCCGCTGCCGGGGTCGTGGTTGCCGCCGGTGCGGCGCCCTCGGATGGCGGTACTGCAACGGGTGCGGCGTCACCTTGCGGAGCGATTGACGGCGAGGCCGCGGGTGTCGGTGAGGCGGTTGATTCCGGCACCCCACCCTCTAACACGGACCGTCTTTCGCCGATTCCGAGTGAGAGCGTTAGCGCGACCAGCATAAATGTGATGGCGGCGCCGATGGTGATCTTGGCTAACAAGGTCTGCGTGCCGCGCGGCCCGAAGGCGGTGCTTGATACCGAACTGGTAAAGAGCGCCCCGGCGTCGGCTTTGCCCGGCTGAAGCAGCACCGACAAAATCAGCACCACGCAAGCAAGAATGAACAATCCGTAGAGAGTGTAAATTAACAACGAAACATTCCTTATCTAAAATCTATTGGTTGTAATTGATGATGTTTGCAAAGCTCTCGGCTTCTAAACTTGCGCCGCCGACCAGCGCCCCGTCAATGTCCGCCTGCTTCATTAAGCCTGCGGCGTTGTCCGGTTTGACCGACCCGCCATAGAGTATCCGCAGCGCATCGGAAGCTGCCGTCGAGAACCTCTCTGATAAAACGCGCCGGACAAATGCGTGCATCTCCTGCGCTTGCTCCGGCGTCGCGGTACGTCCGGTCCCTATCGCCCAGACCGGCTCGTAGGCGATGATGATACGGTCGAGGTCAGAGGGTGTCAACTCACGCATTCCGCCCTCCAACTGCGCGCGCACGACGCTTTCGGCCATCCCCGCCTCACGCTGTTCAAGCATCTCGCCGACGCAGACGATGGCCGTCAACCCGGATTGAAGGGCAGCCTGCGTCTTGCGCAGCACGAACGCATCGGTTTCGCCATAAAACTGCCGCCGCTCGGAGTGGCCGATGATGACGTGCGTCGCGCCGGCGTCGCGCAGCATCTCCGCCGACACCTCGCCGGTGTGCGCTCCCTGTTTGGCTTCGGGCGCGCAGTCCTGCGCGGCGATGCGAATGTTCGAGCCTTCGAGTCGGTCGGCGACCGTCTTCAGTGCCGTGAAGACCGGAGCGATAATCACCTCGCAATGGTTGGCGTTAGCCACCAGCGGGCGCAACGCCAGCGCGGTCGCGACGGACTCGGCGACCAGCTTGTGCATCTTCCAGTTACCAGCGATGACAGGTTTTCGCATAATCAGGGGTCGGTGGTGAAGGGGCCGGGTGTCAGGGGTCAGGGGCCGGTCAAAAACTGATCTGAACTGATCCCTGGCCCCCGACCCCCGACCCCTATTTTTTATCGTTGAGTGCAGCGACGCCGGGCAGTTCGTCACCGGCGAGAAATTCGAGTGTTGCGCCGCCGCCGGTCGAGATGTGTGTGATGCGGTCGGCGACGCCGGCCTGGGTCACCGCCGCGACCGAATCGCCGCCGCCGACAATGACGGTCGCGCCACGGTCAGCAGCCTCCGCGACGGCATGGGCGATGCCGACCGTTCCCTCTTCGAAACCCTTTTCTTCGAAGACGCCCATCGGCCCGTTCCAGATCACGGTTCTGGCGTCTTGCAACGCCTGCGAAAAGTGCGCGACCGTCTCTGCGCCGATGTCGAGGCCGACCAGTCCGGCGTTGGTGAATTCTATCGGGATCGTTTTACGACTGTTGAGCGGGTCATAGCTATCGACGACTTGATGATCGGTCGGCAGCAGGAGTTCGACGCCGGCTGCCTCGGCGCTTTTCTTAATCTCGCGCGCCGTCTCCAGCTTGTCGACTTCGACCAGCGACTTGCCGACGGTAAATCCTTCGGCCTTGAAAAACGTGTAGGCCATCGCGCCGCCGATTAGAATCTTATCGACACGGCGCGCGATGAGGGCGTTGATGACCGCGATTTTGTCCGAGACTTTCGCGCCGCCGAGGATCGCGACGAACGGATGTTCCGGGTTGTTGATGACACGGCCCAAGTAGTCCAGTTCCTTCTCCATCAGCAACCCGGCGCCGGCCTGTCGGACGTGCTTCGTGATGCCAGCGGTCGAGGCGTGCGCGCGGTGCGCCGCGCCGAAGGCGTCGTTCACGTATAGGTCACACAAGCCCGCCAATTCCTTCGCGAACGCCTCATCGTTCTTCTCCTCTTCAGGATGGAAGCGCAGATTTTCGAGCAGCAGAACGTCGCCGTCCACGAGCGCGTCGACTTTTGATTTGACCGCTTCGCCGACGCAATCCTCGGCGAAGGCGACCGGCTGGCCGAGCAGATTCGAAAGGTGATCCGCGACGGGTCGCAAGCTGTACTTGTCGACGCGCGCGCCCTTCGGACGCCCAAGATGCGAAGCGAGGATAACCCGCGCCCCTCGCTCGCGGGCGTACTCAATGGTTGGCACCGCCGCCCGAATGCGCGTGTCATCATCCACGCGCCCGTCCTTGATCGGCACGTTGAAGTCAACGCGCACGAAAACACGCTGCCCCTTCAAGTCGAGGTCTTTGATTGAAAGCTTGTCCATAATTCAGGGGCCGGGGGCCAGGGGCCAGTTGGAGACCGCTTTTAACCTGGCCCCCGACACCCGACACCCGTTTCAGAGTCCTTTCTGCGCGATGTACTTCACGAGGTCGCGGATGCGGCACGAGTAGCCCCATTCGTTGTCGTACCACGCCAGCACTTTGACCATGTTGCCGCCGATCACTTTAGTGTATTCGGCATCGACGATGGAAGAGTTCTCGTTCTTGCGATAGTCGACGGAGACGAGCGGCTCTTCGGAGAACGCGAGGATGCCGACAAGTTCTTCGTTCGCCGCGTCCTTCAGTGCCTGGTTGACTTCTTCGGTGGTCGTGTCGCGCTCCAAATTCATCACCACGTCGACGAGCGACACGTTCGGCGTCGGGACGCGGACACTGATGCCGTCGAACTTACCCTTCAGTTCGGGCAACACCAGCGCGACGGCCTTGGCCGCACCTGTCGAGGTCGGGATCATCGACAATGCGGCGGCACGCGCGCGGCGCAAATCCTTGTGCGGAAAATCGAGCAGTTGCTGATCGTTAGTGTAGGAGTGGATCGTCGTCATCTGCGCCGAGCGGATGCCGAATTTCTGGTGGATGACTTTGGCGACCGGGGCGAGGCAGTTGGTGGTACACGAAGCGTTCGACAAGATGTGGTGCGCGGACGGGTCGTACTTGTCTTCGTTGACACCGATTACGATGGTGATGTCCTCGCTCTTCGCCGGAGACGAGATAATGACTTTCTTGACGGTGCCGCGAAGGTGCTTTTTGGCGTCCTCACCATTGGTGAAGCGACCGGTCGACTCAATGACGATTTCCGCGCCGACCGATGCCCAGTCAATCGCCGCCGGGTCTTTTTCGGAGAAGACGCGGAACTCGTCCGACCCGACCTTGATGCTGTTCTCGCCGGCGGTGACCTCTTCTTCAAGATTGCCGAGCAACGAATCATATTTGAGCAGGTACGCGAGCGTCTTGGTGTCCGTCAAATCATTGACGGCGACGAAATCGATTTCCGGATCACCGAGCGCAGAGCGCAGCACGTTACGCCCGATTCTTCCGAACCCGTTGATGCCTACTTTGACTGCCATTTTCCAGAGGTCTCCTCGCCTGAAATTCTGATCTTACGAAATTGAATCGCCGGTGACTGACGTCAGACTGATTACGCACCCCGACGGCCCACACCGATGACCCGACACTGTCGACGACGAAATTTTATGAATGCAAAAGACGGAAAAGATAATGTCTGCGCACGCCTGTGTCAAGCAACGTCCCGACAGCTGCACAAGGTGAGAATCAATCACTTCAGGAATTGCTGATCCCCACCCTGCATCATTGTCTGTTGTCTTCGCTATTGTCTTCGTCTGCTGTCATGACCGCTCACGCCCTTGACCAAATCCCACGTTTTTGAAACCCTCCACACACGCGCGACGTAGTAGCCTCTGACCCACAAAGTGATTGTTCGGGAGTCCATATATCCGTTTTGACGATTCATTTTCAACCAACCATCTGAGGAGTTTACGGTTTAATGTTTAGCCTTCGCTTGCGCCACACGCTACACACCTTCGCGCTGGTGCTGACCATTTCATCAATCGCCCCCGCGCAGACGCGGCCCGCTTCGCCGAGACAAAGCCCGACCCAGCGCGACGCGACGCGACCGCCAGGAACTGAGCAACGCCAGCCCGTGCCACCGCAGGGGCGCCCGGTGCCCTCCGATCCGACCGCGCCACCAGGCACGGAACGCCCATCGCCGCAGGCCCCACCGGGAACGGTCATCACGCCGCGAACCGGCGTGCCGCCTTCGACAACGATGCCGCCTCCATCGTCGACATCTCCGGGCGTGCCCGCGACCACTGCGCCGGGGACGACGACGACAACGACGGCACCCGGCGCTTCCGGGTCGGGCGCCACGCCGGCCACATCGTCAACGCCAGCCGACAGACCCCCTGGGACAGATGCCCCCGCTGATCCGTCGGGGCTGCCGGCGCCAAACTTCCCCGCCGCGCAACCGCGTCCCGTCCCACCGCTCCCACCGCTTTCCCGTCTCGGCGTGAACGGCGGTGAAACCCTTTCGCTGTCGCTTAACGACGCGATTCGCCGCGCGCTCGAAAATAATAATGAGATCGATTTTGCGCGCAACGATGTGCGACTCGCGGAGTCGCTTCTTCACTCGTTCGAAGGGGCGTACGACCCGGTGTTCGAGATCACGCCGCAGATCAACAACTCAGTCTCGCCGCAGCAGAGTCGGCTGGGCGGTTCCGACCAATCCGGCTCGGTCACGCAGACGGACTTTTCAGTGAGTCCGACAGTGATTAAGAGGTTCGGCACCGGCGGCGGTCAGTACGAGTTTTTCTTCAATAACAATCGACGCTCCACCAACTCGCGATTCAACAACTTCAACCCGGTCTTCTCGTCGAGCCTCGGCGTGACTTTCACACAACCGCTGCTGCGCGACCGCTCCATCGACATTACGCGCCGCAACATCCGCATCCAGCGCAAACGGCTCGAACAGTCCGACGCCGATTTCCGCCGGCGGACCATCGAAGTGATTGCTCAGGTGCAGCGCTCATACTGGGATTTGGTCTTCGCGCTGCGCGACGAACAGAATCAGATCGCGAACGTGAACTTGGCGCGCGAGAATTTCCGGCGCACCGAAGCGAGCGTCGCAGCGGGCGCGTCGGCCCCCATCGAGCGGGCCGAAATCCAGACCGAGCTTTCCAACCGCGAAGCATCGCTGCTGCTCGCCACTCAGAGCGTCTCGGTCGCCGAGAATAATTTGAAATCTCTGATCCTGCGCGAAGTGCTGTCGCCGGATTGGTCAGTCGCGGTTTTGCCGACCGATCAGCCGTCGTTTGACTCGACGCCGGTGAACCTCGCGGACGCGATAAACGAGGCGCGCGCCAACCGTCCCGAACTGCGCCGCCTGCGCATTCAGCAGGAGATCAGCGACATCGACCTTAAGTATTACCGAAACCAGACGCGGCCGCGCATCGATGTTATCTCGACCTTCTCGACCACGGGCCTGGCCGGTACGCCGGTCGAATCGTTCGACCCCATCACCGGGCAGCCGCTGCCGTCCAGCGCCCCCGCAAACTTGTCAGGTGGCTACTTCCGCAACCTCCGCAACCTCTTCGGCCTCGACACGCGCAACATCGTCACCGGGGTCACGATCCAGATTCCGCTGCGCAACCGCACGGCTGAGGCCAACCTCGCCGGCGCGCGCATCGAGCGCGAACAACTCGCCGCCAACACGCGCACCCAGGAACAGTCGGTCGAACTCGAAGTGCGCAACGCGGCCCAGTCCGTCGAGACTTCGCGTCGCCGCGTCCTCGCCGCACAGGAAGCGCGCCGCAACGCGGAGCTTCAACTGGCTGGCGAGCAGCGACTATTTCAGGTCGGGCGCTCGACCTCGTTCTTCCTCTTTCAGCGCGAGAATCTGTTGGTCAACGCGCGTAACCAGGAGTTGCGGGCCGAGACCGACTTCAACATCGCGCTCGCTGAATTGCAACGCAGCACTTCAACGACGCTACGCGCCAACAACATCATCGTTGAAGTAGCGCCGCTTCCTTGAGCTTGAGTCCGGGGGTGTCGGGTTCGAGAGGTCGGGTCTGATGGTCTCCGCATGAGGAGCTTTCGGCAAACGCCGGTCGGGAACGGGATTGATGATCCTTGTGTCACCGACCGGCGTTCGTGTTTCTCATCACGGACGAGTCTTGGTGATTGAGCACCAATCACGAATCCGAGTGGACGGCGCTCCGCTCCGATTCGCAAGCTCACCCGTGATCCGCTCGACTGACGCTTCCCTTCGTCTCACGCATTTCCAAACGACGCCGGACAGCGAGAATGCCAAGTCAGATGTTGACCCTTCAATCGTGAAGATCACCGCCACCATCATCACCTTTAACGAGGCGGACAATATCCGCGCGGCGTGCGAGTCGGTCGCGTGGGCGGACGAAGTGATTGTGGTGGATTCCGAATCGACCGACGGAACCGGCGAGATTGCGCGCGACTATGGCGCGCGGGTGATCGTGCGGGCGTGGCCCGGATTTGCCGCACAGAAGCAATTCGCCGCTCAGACGGCACGGCATGAGTGGGTCTTCAGTCTCGATGCTGACGAGCGCGTGTCGACAGAATTGCGCGCCGCAATCGAAGCCCTCCGCGCGTCGGATGAAGCGCAACTGGCCGACGCTTACCGCATCGCCCGCCGCTCGTTTTACATGGGACGCTGGATTCGCGGCGGCGGTTGGTATCCGGATTATCAGTTACGTTTCTACCGGCGCGACCGTGGGCGTTGGCAGGGAGCACACGTGCATGAATCCATTAGGATGGATGCCGGAACGCGCGTCGAAGTTTTAAGCGGTGACATTCTGCACTTCAGCGTGCGCGATGCGGCGCATCATCACCGCATGATCGGCGAGCGCTACGCCCCGCTTGCCGCCCGGCAGATGTTCGAGCAGGGTCGCCGCGCGACGCCGCTCGGAATTGCGATGGCAGCGCCCGCCGCTTTCACCCGTAGCTTTCTCTTGAAGGGCGGTTTCCGCGACGGCCTCGCCGGCCTCTGCATCGCGCGCTTCGCTGCGCATCATGCTTTCCTCAAGCACGCGCTGCTGTGGGAAATGCAAAAGAAAAATGTTGAGCGATGAGGCTCAAGAATCATCTCTTGTCACTTGTCACTTATTTGGAAACTTAGCTGCGGCAATAGTTGTCGTGGCGTCACCAACGAAATCGGCACAGGGATGTCATGCGCAGTAATCACCTCGGTGAGAAGTTGATCCTCTAACTGGCGATTCTCCCCGATTTGACTTCCCTGATCGCAGATGGCGAATACCACGAACCCCGAATCCTTCGTGTACACAACTCCCGCAAGGCTCGCCGTGCCGCCGTCCACGTCCGCCGTCATCGTTCCGGTTTTGGCGAGTGCCGCTCCATGCAGCGGAGTCTCTGCCAGCCGACCGCGCAACGTCCCGTAATCGCGGCCAACCACCGGCA
>JACDEG010000130.1 GCA_013816505.1 Pyrinomonadaceae bacterium
CGTTAAACGCGCTCTGTTTCCTCTACTCTGTTGTTCACGCAGGCTTTACAAGCGCAAAAACTCAAATGTTCAAAACATTGAGCGGATGCCACTTAGAGCCTGACCGAGAATTGCTGCTTTGTGTCTGAGCGGTAAATCGTCTTTTCCGCTGATCGCTGTTTCATTTCGATCAAATTTTGATTCAGAGAAGATTGGGCAGCACGAGTGATCTGACGTTCGGGTGCAGACGGATGAGGAGTCCGGAGTTCTCGTCGAGTTGACGCGCGCGCGTCTGCGGGTCGGGGGAGATTTCCGCTTCTAACACGCGGCGGAAACTTCGGCGCTTCGCGGGGGCGGTGTCGGCATCAACCACCGATTGCACGAGCCGCTTCGCGCTGAGAATCGTGGCGGGGCCGAGCGTCAGAATGTGGGTCGCGCGGCGGCACTCGGCTTCGTCGTCGTCGCTTGCGCCGCTGCCGCCGGCTTTGAACTTGGCGACGTGATGTTCGAGGATGCTCGACGAAATCGGAATCAATCCGGCCACGTCCGCGACCGTCGCGCCGGAATTCGGCTTGATGTAGGCGAGGTGTGAAGCGTCGTCTGCCTCCGGCCCGTGGCCGAGGAAGAAGATGTCGAGTCCGCCGAGGGCGTCGAGCTTTCGCAGGTAATCCGTCAGTCCCGCTTCGGGGTCGGGCGTGTCGGTTCGCATCGGCGTGAAGCTTTTGACCCGGCGGAAGAAGTCATCACCAAGCAGACGCTCGAAGTCGCGCACGAAGCTGAAGCCGTTCTCCATCCGCAGCGGCGCGAGCGCGTCCTGCGTAAAAACGTGCAGCCGACTGATCAGCCCGCCCTCATCGCCGCCCCGCGCGCGCGCGCCGAGCAGAAGGTGCAAGCTTTGCGCGCCCCGCCCGCCGAGCAGCGCGATCACGATGTCGCCGCCTTTCTCGCGCGCCACCGACTCCAACTCTTCGAGCATCGCGCGCCCGACCGCCGCTTCGGTGTCGAGCACTTCGGGGCGCAACTCGCGCGCGGTTAAAGCGTCAAGTCCGGCGTGCCCATCATCGTTCGACGTGGCGCGTGTGAGCCACACATTGTCGCCGACCACGCGGCGCGCGAAAGTATGTGATGGAAAGGTCATTCGTTGCCGCCTTCAGTGAGCCGTGGTAAGTAGCAAGGCAAAAGTAAAGATGATCCTGTGCGCTGGAATCTTTACCAAAACACTTTGACTCCGCTCGGAAACACTTACGTGCCTTAGCTCTTTCTTGTCACCTGTCACCCGTCACGTCTGAGTTATCACGATGTAAATACTCGATGTGCAGACGAGTTGCAAGACCTTGAATCTCACCGCCACTTGGTTTCGCGCCCAACCACGCCTTTGTTATAGTGCGTCGCGTTACGCATACCCCAAAAATAAGAAGGTTAAAGAATGAGCTACTCACTTCTGGAACTGACGGGCAAAGTGGCGGTCGTCATTGGCGGCACGTCGGGCATCGGTCGCGCCATCGCGCACGGGCTGGCCGAGGCGGGTGCGGCGGTGGTGCCAACTTCGCGGCGGTTGGAACAGGTCGAGGCGGCGGCGGGCGAAATCGAGGAGCGTGGGCACCGCACGCTGCGCATCACGTCGGACGTGTCCGACCGCGCGTCGCTCCAGCACGTGCTCGACGAATGCGTCAAGTCATTCGGCAAGGTGGACATTCTGGTGAACTCCGCCGGTCGCACGAAGCGGGCCCCGACGCTCGAATTCGACGAGGCCGATTGGAACGACATCATGGACACGAACGTGAACGGAACACTGCGCGCGTGTCAAATCTTCGGTCGCCACATGCTGGAGCGCGAATACGGTCGCATCATCAACATCGCGTCGCTGTCAACGTTCGTCGCGCTCTACGAAGTCGCGGCCTATGCGGCGAGCAAGGCGGCGGTCGCGTCGCTCACCAAATCGCTCGCGATTGAGTGGTCCGCGCGCGGCGTCTGCGTCAACGCGATTGCACCCGGCGTCTTTCGCACCGCGCTCAATCAGAAACTTCTCGATGAAACTGCGCGCGGTCAAGAGTTCCTGACGCGCACGCCGATGAAGCGTTTCGGCAAGGTTGAAGAGTTGGCGGGGGCGGCAGTCTTCCTCGCGTCCGACGCGGCCAGCTTTGTGACCGGCGAGATCATCACCGTGGACGGCGGGTTCCTGGCGAGCGGCGTTAATCAATAAAATTGAAACGTTAACTGCGGAAGATATGAGTGTTTGCTGAACAAATTATTGACTCGCCGCCATATTGGGCATATTGTTACCCGGCTTAATGCAAATTTATAGGCTAGCCTCCTTACGAGTCTGCGCTTGCCCCGCATCTCCTGCTCAGCCTTCCTTTTTAGCTCGCCGCTTTTTGAGTGCAAGTGAGAAGCGTCCTCACAAAACATAGGAGAATAGCCCCATGCGACGTTGCTTTAGCAGCCTCTGCCTTCTGCTTTTCGTCACGTCGGCAGCCCTGTCTGTGAATGCCGACACAGTAACCTACACATTTGAGTCGCCTCAATTCACTCTCAACGAAAGGACACCTCTAGTCAGTAGAGCACCGAATAGCGGACTGAACACATTCCGGTCAAGTTTCACGTCGAGCTTCGAGGCCAACAGTTTTCAGATTTCGGACTTTCCGACTAATGTCCTGTTGAGCGGCCAGATGCTTTACGCTCCTTCTACCTCTGATTCTCTCACGATCAGTTTCAACATGCCTGTTGATCGGGTGCAGTTCAACTGGGCGATAAACATACCCGGCTTTCCGACACCCCAACCCGGCCTGTTGATCCTGACCAGTCCCGTCGGAAGCTTGACTCAGAGTAGCGCCGTCGTGGGAGGTAGTTTTCAAGGTGGTACTTTTATATTCAGCAGTACCATCCCGTTTACCACGTTCCGACTATCAGCTAACAATAATAACCTTTTTGCTATCGACAACCTGACGATGAATACAGCGGCTGCCATACCTGAGCCGACTACCATGATGCTGCTCGGCTCAGGCCTCGCTGGAATAGCAGCCAAGGTGCGTAAGCGTCGTAAAGCTGATAGAGAAGAATAGCTCTTAAGTTGTCACCGCATTCATACAAACACCTATGAGCATGGGTCGAGACTTGCGGGTGTTTTCGTTTGAGAGATACAGGACGGAGAATGTTTCAAGCTGGCCGTTAACACACGCTTCACCGCTTCTTCAGTGCCGCGCTGATGGCCTGTTCGGCAAGCGGCGCCATCACCGCGTAGCCCGCTGCGTTGACGTGCAGGCCGTCGTCGCTCAGTTCATTTTTGAGCAACTCCTTGTCATCCTTCACCGCTGAATAATAATCAAGATACGTGTGGCCGTGCTGCGCGGCATACTGCTTCATCCACTCGTTGAGCGCTTTGATCTGCGCGGGCGGGCGACGCACCGTCTGAACGATCTCTTGACCGTTTTTGCCGCGTTCGTAATCGCTGACCGGCAGTAGCGAGGCGAGCACCACGCGGATGCCGTGCGCGCGCGCGAGTTCGGCCATCGTCGCGAGGTTGTCCTGAACGAAGTCGAGTGTGACGGGGCCGGTATTGCCCGCGATGTCGTTCGTGCCGGCGAGGATGACGACCGCTTTCGGTTGCAGCGCGATCACATCGGGGCGAAAGCGAATCAACATCTGCGGCGTGGTCTGGCCGCCGATGCCGCGGTTGGCGTAGGGCTTGCCGGTGAAGAACCCGCCGTAGCCTTTGTCATCCCACAGATCGGTGATTGAATCGCCCATAAAGACGACGCGCGTTTCGGTCTTCGCTGGCGCGCTAAGCTTCGCGTTCGCGTCGCGGTAGCGCGACATCTGCGGCCAGTCTTTCAAACGATTCTCGGCGCGGTCGAGTTGCTGTTTGATCGCCGGCAACTGCGCGCAGTCTTCCGCCGCCGCAGGCGAAGTCGGAGAGGTTTGCGCTTTAGCACTGGCGACGCAGAGCAGCGCGAACATCATGGCAGTTAGTAAGCGGGTTAAGCGGTTCATAAGAGTCTCCCTGTGATTCATCACGCGAATGTCGTTAACGTTTATTCTGAGTCTCAAGGCAGCGCGAAGGCGACGTAAGCATCGCCGGTTTTGGTCGCGAGCTTGCCCCCGCCACCGGCGGCGATGACGACGTATTGACGACCGTTAATCGAATATGTGCTCGGTGCGGCGTAGGCTCCGGCTTCCAGTTTATGCTCCCACAGTAATGTGCCGGTCGCCTTATCGAAGGCGCGAAACTTTTCGTCGCGGGTCGAGCCGATGAAGATGAGTCCGCCGGCGGTGACACAACTTCCGCCGAAGTTCTCAGTGCCCGTCGGCGCAAGGCCGCGCGCGATGAGTTCCGGATACTCGCCGAGCGGCACCTGCCATTTGATCTCGCCGCGGTTAAGGTCAATCGCGTTCAGCGTTCCCCACGGTGGCTTGGCCGCCGGATATCCGTCCTTGTCGGTCAGCCAGCCGATGCCGCGCGCCGCGAACTTATAGTTTTTATCGGGCGTAGCGGGAGTCAGGAATACTTGCCACGGCATGTCGTTGGCGTTGATGTATAGCAGGCCGGTCGTCGGGTCGAACGACGCGCCCGACCACGTTGCGCCGCCGTGCAGCCCCGGCATCTGAATCGTCCCACGGACACTCGGCGGCGTGAAGATCGGGCCGGAGCGCATCGTCTTCATCTTCTCTAATACAAACTCGCGCGCGGCGGGAGAGATGTCGGTCACGTCCTTCTCGGAGAAACCATGCCTGACGAATGGCGCCGGCTTAACCGGATAGACTTGCATCGGCGAGGTTTGTTCGCCCGGTGCGTCCGATTGCGGCGCGGGTCGCTCGCGGATTTCAAAGAGCGGCTGGCCGGTGACGCGGTCGAACAGAAAGACATAGCCGGTCTTCGTGACCTGCGCGACGGCCTCGCGCCGCTTTCCGTCATGCGTCACGGTGACGAGGTTCGGCGGCGTCGGAAGGTCGTAATCCCAAACGTCGTGGCGCACGAGTTGGTAGTGCCACGTGCGTCTGCCGGTGCGCGCGTCGAGGGCGACGACCGAGTTAGCGAAGAGGTTGTCACCGGGCCGGTCGCCGCCGTAAAAATCGAAGGCTGCCGAGCCGAGTCCCGCAAAGACGAGACCGCGCTTCGCGTCCACGCTCAAGCCTCCCCATGCGTTGACCCCGCCACGCTCACGCCAAGACTCGCCCGGCCACGTCTCGTGCCCGAACTCGCCGGGTTGCGGTACGGTGTGAAAGCGCCACGACTCTGTGCCGGTCCGCACATCGAAGGCGCGCACATCGCCGGGTGCCGAGACGTGTCCTTCGCCGACCGAAAATCCGAGGATCACTAAATTCTCGAAGACCACTGGCGCGGCCGTCACCCCATATGTTAAATCGGCCAAATTCCGCTTGATCCCGGCGCGCAACTCGACCGCGCCCTGCTTCCCGAAATCCGGATCGGGTCTGCCGGTGCGCGCGTCAAGCGAGTAGAGCCGCCCGTCTGGAATCGCGAGCAGGATACGCCGCGCCCCGCCAATTTGTCCGTCCGACCAGTACGCGATGCCGCGGTTGTACAAATAGCGCCACTTCGCAATTCGCTGCGGATTAAATCTCCAGCGTTCGCGTCCCGTCGCGGCGTCGAGCGCGATCACCTGCGTGTCCGGCGAGGTCACGTACATCACGCCTTCGATCACGACCGGCGTGCATTGAATCGCGGAATTAACCTTCGGCAGCAGACCGCCGGTGTGAAACGTCCACGCTACTTGCAGGTTTTTGACGTTCTTCCGGTTGATCTGATTCAGAGTCGAGTAGCGCATCCGTCCCTGATCGCCGCCGACAAAGGACCAATCGGTTTGAGCGAGCGCGGGGTTTTGCGGGAGAAGCAGCGGAAGAAGTACCAACAATATCGTGGCGGCCCCGCCTCCAACGGATCGAGCGCCGCGCTCTGCGAGACAGGTCATGGGTTTTTGCATAATCAGTCGCAGGCGATCGAACTTTCTCTGACGAAATTGATATGGGTTGCCGACCGCGGCTTTCGATGTGCATTACCTTGGGAGTATTTTGCTCTTACCGAGAGTGATCGGAGAGAGGGCCGTGTTGCCGTCGGTGTTCCCACGGTAAGTGTTGCCCTGGGATGTCCCCATCTCTTGAATGACCTTTGTCGCGGCGAGCGAACCCGGGTCGATGGTCACAACGTTGTCGAAGATTCGCGAGTCAGTCGTGTTGATGATTTCGAAAGAAAGTATGCCGCCTGACCCGGTCGAGACGAGGGTATTGCCGTGAACATAGTTGCGCGTGGAATTTTCAAGCCGGATGCCTGAGTGCCCCACCCGGCGAACGACGTTGTTGACGACCTCGACATCCTGAGTGCTGCCGGTAATATAAATGCCGGACGCGATGTTGCCGGTTTCAGCGTTTGTCAGGTTGCCGCCGATAACGGTATTGCCCCGCACCAATACAGGACCGAAGCGTAATGTGCGGGCGCCGTTCTGCACCAGAATCCCATTGCCGTGAAGAAAGCCTGATCGGCGCGAGTCAATCACGTTGTTTGTGATTTTGATGTTCTGGATGATGTCGGACGAATCATTAGGCTCAAGGTCAATGGCCGTCATGCCCATGTTTGCGCCGGCGCGCCCGGAGTCTCGAAACGTGTTTTCGTCGATGATGACGTTGCGTCCGTTAACGACCGCCGCGGCCTGACTGGCGACGCTTGTAAACAGATTCTTTCGGATCGTCACTGTGTCAGCGAAATTGCCTTTGGATGCGTTACCTCCGGCCTGAACGCCGATGACGCCTGTCTTGTTGAGCCATACGCCTTCGATGTGGCAGCGACGGCAATTGCCGAGGGCGAGGGTCTGGCGCACCCCTCCCTCAACCGCCGGGTTGGCCCCTCTGATTTGAAGATTGGTGATGCGAATGTCTGTGTCGGCTCCGCTATGCACAGGCTGTGACCGGGCATCTTCATATGACTGAAAGACGATCCAGCCGGTCTTCGGTGGCTCGACGATGATTGTGTCCCAGCCTGGCCCGGTGACCTCTGTCCGCGACTTAAGGAGAATCGCCCCTTCCGAGAAAAGCTCCGTTTCTATCTTGTAGACACCGGCGAAGAATCTTAGTCTATGACCTGAGTTGATGACCACCTGGGTGGTGATCGTGCCGCCGTTTTTCACCCACACCTCGCCGACGGCGGCGCCGAGGGCATTGTCCGCCGCGTTGATCTTCGCGCCGAGGTCGGCCCCCGGAAAGTCATTCGCGATGCGCACATTCCCCCTGACCCTACTCTGGACGGCAGAACCGGACGCCGCGCCGAGCGTCGAGGGTGTAGCACACACCAACGCGAGAAGTGCGAACAGTAAGTGCAGCAACCGCACCGGTCGATGCGTATCTGGTGTCTTGGTGAAAGTCATAATTTTCTTTTCGCACGCGATGACGTTAAAGCGCACATGCCGACGTTGCATGAACGAATTCGCAGGGCTGACTTGTAAGGCCGTGCATGATGGTAACGAGTGCCGCTTCAAAGCGGCGGACGGGCGTTAGACCGCTGTCCAGTCTGCCGTTCTAGCGACGATTAGCGCACACCGAGCAGGATGTCCATCGTCAATTGGTCGAGGCGCTCGTAAGGGAGTTTCTTCGCGGCCAGTGCCGCACGGTCGAAGTTGCGCGCGAGCAGCGCGGTGGACTGCTCTTTGTTGAACTCGCCGACGGCGGGCGCGCCGCTATTCATCTCATCAATGCCGGCCATAATCGCCTTGATCTCCGGGTCAGCGTTCCACTGCGCGGCTTTCTCTTTGAGGATCAGGTATGTCCGCATGCAGCCGCGCGCGAAATCTTTGACGCCCTCGTAATCTTCGGTGCGGTAGGCGTGCGCGTCAAAGTGGCGCGGGGCGTCGTACTTCACATCTTCGTGGAACTTCACTAACCAAAATGCGGCGCGCGGGTTTGCGGAGCCGAAGCGCAAATCCTGATCGTAGCGACCGGGGAGTTGATCGTTGAGGTCGATGTGGAAAAGCTTGCCCATCTCCCACGCCTGCGCGACGGCGTGCGTCATGTTCAAGCCCGCCATATGCTCGTGCGCGACTTCCGGGTTGACGCCAACCAGGTCGGGGCGGTCGAGTGTCGCGATTAATGCGAGGTAGGCTCCCGTGGTCGGCATGTAAATGTCGGCGCGCGGCTCGTTCGGCTTCGCTTCCAGGGCGAGGCGGTAACCGTAGCCTTGCGACTCGGAATACTCGCATAGATAATTCAAGGCTTCGCGGAGTCGCTTGACCGCTTCGTCGGGGCGGCGGCAGGCGTCCGTCTCGGTGCCTTCGCGCCCGCCCCACAGCACGAAAATCTTCGCGCCGAGTTCCGCGCCGAGTTCCATCGCGCGCATCGTCTTCTGCACAGCATAGGCGCGCACCTCCGCATCGTTTGCGGTAAACGCTCCATCCCGAAACGCCGGGTCGTAGAAGAGGTTGACGGTCGCCATCGGCACCGTGATGCCGTTCTTCTCACAGGCGCTTTTGAAGTCGCGCACGATCTGATCGCGCTCGCCCGGCGGCGCGTCAATCGGCACCAGATCGTTGTCGTGGAAGTTGACGCCCCAGGCACCAACCTCGGCGAGCATTCGGACGGCTTCGACGGGTGGCAGAGTCTCGCGCACGGCGTCGCCGAACGGGTCGCGCCCGCGGTTGCCGACCGTCCAGAGCCCGAAAGTGAATTTGTGTTCGGGGCGTGGCTCGTATTTATCTGTTGGCATAATCAGATTCTCAACATGATGTGAAATGAAAAGAGACCGGCGCCCGGTCGTGGCCGCCGCTCAATTCTGAAACGTCTTAGGCTGCTCAATTTCTCAACCGGCGTGTGGAGAGCCGGAGATTATGACAGTTGTTATGCGCAGTCAAGGGCGTGGTTTCCACCAGTTATGTGGAGAGGTACGAAGGAGAAGAAAGTAAAAACGGGAGCCACATACTCGCATATGCGCCCCCGTCTTAATTTAATGTCCCGCGTGAAAACGGGATTACACCTTGCGGTTTTCTTTGTTGGTATCGGCAACAGCCTTCAACGCCTGGAAGGTCGGAGGCCAGAGACCGACGAAAATCCCCGCCTGACGGTTGCCGGAGAAGAAGAGAGCCAGCGACGCGCCAATAGAGCCGAGCGTCAAAATATGAAAGAGGCTGATGCCCGTCGATTCTTTAGTTGATTCATCAATCGTGCGAATCAGAGACTCAGCCTTGTCCGCCGATTCCATCTGCGTGCCGGTTCGCGTTCGCTGACTCGACCCGACTGCTGTTTGTGTTGTCGCCATCATATTCATTCCCCCTAAAAAGTTTTAAGTGACCCCTTGCTCATTAACCGCTAACTGAATGCGCCTGACACTTGGCGGACACCATAACTCGTACACTCAAATGCTAATGGCACCAAGTTCAGAACACTTTTTTTGTTACTTCAGGTTCGCAGCAGCTATACAGCAAGTATTGTTCCGCCTCTACCTGTGACGAAGAAAGCACGAGCTGTCGGATAAGCTGAAGGTAATCGTAGATGGTGAACGAAATCTTTCCACGTGTCCTTTGCAATCAGTATTGATGAAGTACATTTTCTTTCATGTTCGTTCTATGAAAGAGGTTACTCAATCCGACAAAAATTCAAAGAACATGATGTTTACGTCGGCTTTCATGTCACAACTTAGATTTACATATTCTGAGTAGCGGCTGTGGTACGACCGTTGCAAATAACCTGCAACGTGAAAGAAATTAAATGGGTTCAGGGTTGTTATCGGTTGGAACTCCTTGATGCGAAGTAAGTGAGAGCTTTGGGGGAGGCTTTCGCTGGCTTGAGTAGACTGAAGTGGCCCTTTCGGGGGACAGGGGTATTTCGGTTGTAATTATCGAGGAAAACTTATCGGGCCGCTGGTCGTCGCGAAGTGTCTTGGGGGAGCGCTTCACGGTGGACGGCGGCCTGATAATTTTTACACACCACCCTAACACCATCTACTTACCAAGCTTCACTCTTCGCAAATTGCAACTTTTAGTGTGGCAGACGTTTTACTCGCCTCAAACTCCGAGAGTGTCTTTGTTTCCGGCCTAGTTTTCAAGAGGGTCAATCCAGCCTTGCGTGATGTCAGGCAAACTCTTGGTTTGCGATTCGTGGAACGCATGCCGAAGTTTATTTTGCCTGATACTACCGGTCGGCGGTCAATAGACACTGTTGTCCGCGAACGCAAACTTTGAGTTTTGGGTCGGCTGTATTAAATTTGGCGACCTGACTACTACCTCGCTGGCATAACCGCTCCGGCACGCGTGTGTCCGGCGATGATAGGACGTGAAAAATCCTAATGTCTCCTGAAGAATTTTCAACTCTCACCGCAGAGCAAGCCGTCGCCAATCTTGAAAAGATTTTGCGTGCGCAGCGCGAGAGTGAAGAACGCTACCGCTCGCTGGTCGTTGCCACGTCACAGGTGGTGTGGGTGACGGACGCTGAGGGTCGCGTGCAGGATATGCCGCAGTGGCGCGAACTGACCGGCCAGAGCGAGCAAGAGGTGCGCGGCTGGGGCTGGCTCGACGCGCTGCACCCAGATGACCGCGAAGGCACCAGAAAGGTTTGGGCTGAAGCGATCAGCAGCCAGCGCCAGTATGAGACTGAATACAGGATACGGGTGAGCGAAGGCGGGTATCGCTATTTCGCTGCGCGCGGCGTCCCCGTCGTTGACGACGGCGGGCGCATCCGCGAATGGGTCGGCGTCTGCACCGACATCACCGAACGCAAACTGGCCGAGGAAGCTTTGCGGGAATCCAACCAGACGTTGCAGGCCGTCATCCGCGCAGCCCCGCTCGGCATCGTCACGCTCGACAATGAAGGCATCGTCAAAACCTGGAACCCGGCTGCCGAAAACATCTACGGCTGGAGCGCGGATGAAGTCATCGGGCGGCTGTTACCCACCGTTCCCGAAGACAAGATTGAAGAGTTCATTACCAACCATCGCCGCGCCGTACGGGGCGAAGTCTTTTCCGGCTACGAAACGCGCCGGATGCGGAAGGACGGAACGCCCGTCGAGATCAGCATCTCGACCGCTCCGCTCATCGGCGCGGGCGGGCAGCTTAACGGCGTCGTCGCGCTCGTCACCGACATCACCGCGCGTAAGCTGACGGAGGCCGCGATCCGCGCAAGCGACGAACGCGCGCTTGCCGATTACGGGCGGTTGGTCGAAAGAATCGCGACGCTCGCTCAGGTGCTCGGCGCGGCGCGCGACCTCGCCACGATCTTCGCCGCGTTGCGCGACTTCGCGCGCGCCTCGGTTCCGTGCATCGGCATCTTCATCTCGTTGTATGACGCCGAGCGGGACGTGCGCACCGCGGTGTACGCCTGGGGCGACGGCGAGGAGGTGGATGTATCGGTGCTGCCGCCGATGCCGGTCACTGCCGAAGGCCCGAACAGCCGCACCGTCCGCACCGGGGTGGCCGTCTTTACCGACGATTACCAGGCACTCCCGCAGAGCGTCCCAGTAATCAGTATCGGGCCGCCCGACGGCCCGCTGCCCAATTCATCGCTCGTCGTGCCGATGGCAGTGATGGGGCACATCATCGGCACCATCGAAGTCCAGAGTTACGAGCTGGCAGCGTACCAGCAACAGCACGCGACGGCGCTGCAGATGGCGGCCAACCTGGCGGCGGTGGCGATTGAGAACGTCCGCCTCTTTGAACGCGAAACCGGCGCGCGCGCCGTCGCCGAAGAGTCGAACCGCGTCAAGGATGAATTCCTCGCGACCCTGTCGCACGAGTTACGGACGCCGTTGACGGCGGTGTTAGGCTGGACGAAGTTGATGCGCACCGAAAAACTCGACGCGGCGGAGACTATACACGCCTTGGAAGTGGTTGAGCGTAACGCGCGTCTGCAAGCGCGTCTCGTCGACGAACTGCTCGAAGTCTCGCGCGTCGTGACCGGCAAATTCCGCCTCGACGTGCGCCCGGTGCGGCTCGATGTGGTCGTCGCGGCGGCGGTTGACGTCGTGCGCCCGGCGGCGGCCTCAAAGGACTTGGAGATTAATGCGGCGCTCGAATACCCGGACAGCATCGTGACGGGCGACCCCGACCGCTTGCAGCAGGTGGTATGGAATATACTTTCCAACGCCGTCAAGTTCACGCCGCCGGGCGGGCGCGTCGATGTGCGCATTGAGCGCGATGCGGCGTCGGTCAGCGTCAGCGTCAGCGACACCGGACAGGGCATCAGCCCGGACTTCCTGCCGTATATCTTCGACCGCTTTCGTCAGGCCGACAGCTCGACGACCAGACGACACGGCGGACTCGGCCTGGGACTCGCGATTGTCCGCCACCTGGTCGAGTTGCACGGCGGTAAGGTGCGTGCCGAAAGCGCGGGCGTCAACATGGGCGCAAAGTTCGTGATTGATCTTCCGCTCGCGTCGGCGGCGGCTGGCGTCGCCGGGAGAAGAGAGGCGGCGCTACGTGGAGGCCGCGCGGTTGCGGTGTTGACGGAGTTGCCATCGGAATCGTCGTCCGTGTCGCCGCGGATGTCGTTAGCTGGAGTGAAGGTGCTCGTCGCTGAAGACGAGCCGGACACCTGTGAATATCTCGCACGCGTGCTGACGCAGCACGGGGCCGAAGTCACCGCCGTCACCTCGACCGACGCGGCGCTCGCGGCGCTGGCCGACGCTTGGCCCGACGTGTTGGTGAGCGACATCGGGATGCCGGGGGCTGACGGATACGAATTGATCCGTCGCGTGCGTCTGCTGGAAATGGGACGCGGGCGACGCCTCCCGGCCGCCGCGCTGACGGCCTACGCCGGCGCTGACGAGAGGGCTAAATCCCTGCAAGCCGGCTTTCAAGTACACGTCGCGAAGCCGATTGGACCAGCCACATTAATCAGCCTGGTAGCCGATCTGGCCGCACTCTCCGGTGAAAAAGATTAGACAGGGGAAGTTTAGTTGCTCGCTCTGAGCAAATATCTTTTCGACTTTCAAGGAAAGAGAGCAAGCCGCATCATGATTCATCCAAAAACCCTGAAGCCGGGACACATTCTGTAAGTTAGCGAGTGGCAACGAGTTGCATCCTCGTTTAGAGTAGTTGGTTATGCCTAATCAACACTCTACGAC
>JACDEG010000131.1 GCA_013816505.1 Pyrinomonadaceae bacterium
AAAGTTTGCCGCCGCGCCACAGACCTCTGGGCGCGACGGCACATCACTTGGCAGGCTTTTCACGACTCACGCGACGATCATCGTCCCCGTGCCTTCGTCGGTGAAAACTTCTGAGAGGAGCGCGTTGCGCAGAGAGCCTTTAATAATATGTGCGCTGCGGACGCCGCGCCGCAAAAGCTCGGTGATATTCTGAAGCTTCGGGATCATGCCGCCGGTGGCGATGCCGTCGCGCACCAGCGCGGTCACTTCGTCCGCCGTCAGGCGCGAAAGCTTTGTCGCCTGCTCTCCGGGACGTAAGTAAATCCCGTCAACGTCGCTCAGCATAATTAACTTCTCGGCTTCGAGGCGCACCGCGATTTCGGCGGCGATGGTGTCGGCGTTGATGTTGAAAACCATTCCCTCAGAGTCCGCGCCGAGCGATGAAATCACCGGCAGGTAATCATGGTCGAGCAACACGCGCAGCAACCGGTCGTTAATCTTCACCACGTCGCCGACGTGCCCAAAATCAATTTGCTCGCTTACACCGGTCTCGTGATTGACAACCTCTTTCGGCGGGCGTCGTTCGGCCTGCACGGTATTGCCGTCAACGCCGGAGAGTCCGACCGCCTCAATCCCGCGCTGCCGGAGCGCGGCGAGAATGTCGGTGTTAATCTTGCCAGCGAAAATCATCTTCGCCATGTCGAGCGTCGCGTCGTCGGTGACGCGCCGACCGTTAATGATCGTCTGCTCGACGCCCATCAGCGCCGCGAGGTCGCTCAACTGCTTGCCGCCGCCGTGAACCACGCAGATGCGGATGCCGACCTGATGCAGCAACGCCAACTCCTCGGCGAGCGACACGAGATTGTCGTGATCCTCCGTCACCTTGCCCGATAGCTTGACGACGAACGTCTTTCCCTTAAACCGCTGAATGTACGGCAGCGCCTCGCGTAAAAGGTCTAGTCGCGGCTGGCTCATCTCTTCCTCCATTGCGGAATGCGGATTAATAAAACCGGAAGCGTCTTGCTTTCATTCCGCATTCCGCAATCCGCATTCCGCAATTAACTTTAGGACTGCCTTTTGTGCGTGGAGCCGGTTCTCGGCTTCGTCAATCACGACCGATGATGAAGAATCAATCACGCGGTCGGTGACGATCACGTTGCGGCGCACCGGGAGACAGTGCATGAAAATCGAGTCGTCGGTTGTGCGCGCCATTTTCGCTTCGTCAACGATCCAGTCCTGACGAAACTCGGCGCGCGCTTCGATGTCGTCTTCGGGCGTGCCGTAGAAACGACGACTCCCCCAACTCTTTGCATAGACGACTTCCGCGCCTTTGAACGCTTCGTTAACATCGTCCGTCACGCGCACCGTGGAACCGGCGTCGAAAGCGTGCGTGTTGATTTCGCGCACAAGTTCGTCATCCAATTCGTAGCCGGGCGGGTGTGCGATTGTCAGGTCGTGACCCATCTGCGCGGCGGCGAGCGCAAAGCTGTTCGGCACGGCCATCGGCAGAGGCTTCGGGTGCCACGCCCACGTCAGCAGCACGCGCTTTTTGCCTTCGCCGAATTTCTCCCGAATCGTCATCATGTCCGCGAGCGCCTGACACGGATGATGCATCGCCGATTCGAGGTTGATAATTGGCACGTCCGCGTACTCCGCGAAGGCGCTCAATACGGGGTCGCGTCGTTCCTCTTCCCAATTTTTGAGCGCCGCGAACGTCCGCACACCAATCGCGGCGCAGTATCTTCCCAAGACGCCCACAAACTCCGCGACGTGCTCCGTCTTGTCGCCGTCCATCACCGTCCCGGCGCGGTGCTCCAGCGTCCAACTCGTCCCGCCCGGCTCCAGCACGACCGCGTTTCCGCCGAGTTCGTAAATGCCGACCTGCATCGAGGCGCGCGTGCGCAAAGAAGGATTGAAGAAGACGAGCGCAATTGATTTCCCGGCGAGCGGCTTCGACGCATCCTCGCCGCTCTTGAAGCGTTGCGCCGACGCGATCAAGTCTTCGAGTTGCTCGCGCGTCCAATCGGCTGTGGTCAGAAAGTTCTTCGGCATGATTTTAATGAATATACCGCGAGCACACGGAGCAACTTGGTTATAGCACCTGTCTTAGAGACTCGACGAAGAGGCCGGCATCTTCTTTTATCAAACACAGCGGCGGCAACAATCTCAGCACGCGCGCGTCGCTCGACGTGCCGGTGATGATGCGGTGTTCGAGTAACTTCTTCTGCACGGTCGCAGCAACGGGTTCGGTAAACTCAATGCCGAGCAACAGGCCGCGACCGCGCACGCCAAAGATGCCTTCGATTCCGGCGAGTTGTTCACGGATATACTTTTCGATGTCGCGCACGTTCTCCAACATGCCGTCGCGCTCAATCGCTTCGAGCGTCGCGTTGACGGCGGCCATCGCCAGCATCCCGCCGCCGAACGTCGTGCCGAGATCGTTCTCCTTAATACATTCCGCGACGCACGAATTGACGAGGCACGCGCCGACGGGGACGCCGCTCCCCAGCGCTTTCGCGAGCGTGATGATGTCGGGCACCACGCCGTCGCCGGCCTCACTCCCCGCAAAGAACCAATCACCGGTGCGACCGACGCCCGTCTGCACTTCGTCGTAAATCAAAACGATCCCGCGCCGGTTGCACAATTCGCGCAGGGCACGATAAAACTCCGGCGTGGCCACGCGCACGCCCGCCATTGATTGAATGGGTTCGAGCATCACGGCGGCGATTGTTTCGTCGGCGAGCGCCGCGACCGATTCGATGTCGCCGAACTCGGCGAACAAGTGTCCAGGCACGTTCGGGCGTCCGATCTCGCGATACTTCCCCAGCGCAGTCGCGCTGATTGCGTCGGCGGTCCGCCCGTGAAAGCCGCCGCTGAAGGTGATGATCTTTTCGCGCCGCGTCCGCATCCGCGCCATCCGCATCGCATTCTCGTTCGCCTCTGTCCCGGAGTTGCAGAAGAACGCCTTCGTCAACGCTTCCGGCGCGACGGCGATTAACTTCTCCGCCGCCCGCGCCCGCGCTTCCGAATAGACGAGGTTCGAATAAAACAGCAGACGCTCGGCTTGCGCCTTAATCGCCGCGACGACGTGCGGGTGACAGTGCCCCGTCGCCGCCACCGCGTGCCCGCCGTAAAGATCAAGGTAACGCGCGCCCTCGCTCGTCTCGACCCACGCACCCTGCCCGCGCTCCGCCGCGAACCGGAATTTCTTGTACGTCGCAAGTTGAAAGCGGTCTTCGCGCTCGGCTGTTTCAGCGAACATAGTTGTTGTCTGTATTGTCATTTTAATTCCCCCATCTGATTCAACCGCAGAGAACGCCGCAGGACGCGCGCGAGGTCGGAGGCACGAACCCAAAAGGGGCACGTCGCTTGTCCCGGCTTATTGGCGACTTTGCACATCCAACTTGACGGCTTGCAGCATCGCCGTTGAACCATGTTCGCGCCCTATCTTGATGAGTTCGGTGAGCCGCTCCGCAGTCAGGTGTGAGAAGCTGCGGCTGTGCGTTGATAATTGATATTCCTGATCGCTACTTAGAACGAAGAACCGCATCTGCGCTCCATCATAACGCCAAACTTCCGGTGCTCCCGCTACGGCATAGAGTTTCATCTTGTCGAGCGATGGGCTGGTAATGTCCACCTCCAGCACGACATCCGGCGGCGGGTGAACCTGCAAATCTATTTCCGCGACACCGCGCACCTTCGATTCATTCGCCACATAAAAACAACTGTCCGGTTCACCGCCTTTTTCCTGCAAGTCAACGCGCAACGTCATCGCGCCGCAGTTGTCAAGGTTCATCCCCAATTCAAACGTCATGAGCGTCAAGATCATATCAATGAGGCGCGTGATCTGTTCGTGCAATCGCTTTGGACTCATCATCTCCAAGATGCCGTCTATGTATGTGAGCCTGATCCCGCCCGGACGATCATCGCCAAGATCATCTAACAAACTGAGATAAGCGTTCCACGATACGCCGTAGTACAAATGCTTCTCGGCAATCGTGGCGCTCGTCGCAAGACGGTCTAAGATATTTGTTTCAGCAAGCATACTTTTGATTATTGACCTCAAAGAGTACCGCGTCAATGACCAGGATAATCACCATTCAGTCTTTTGACTTTCGACTCCAGACTTCAGACTCCAGACTCTTCTTACGGATTCGTCCCTGCGAACATCAGTCCCGTCTTTTCGTCGATGCCGCACATCACGTTCATGTTTTGCACGGCCTGCCCCGCCGCGCCCTTCACCAAATTGTCGAGCGCCGAGAAGACGACGAGTTGCCGCCCGCGCGTCGCGAAACCGATGTCGCAAAAATTAGTCGCCTTCACCCAGTTGATGTCGGGCGATCCCTTCACTAACCGCACGAAGAACGAGTCGCGGTAAAAATCGGCGAAGATTTTGTGCACATCTTCGGTCGTCATCTCGCTCTTCGTCTCGACATAGATGGAAGCGAAGATGCCGCGCGCGACGGGGAGCGAGTGGGTCATAAAAACAAGTTCGTTCGTCCAGTCGCCGATGGTGCGCAACGCTTGTTCGATCTCCGGCACGTGCTGGTGCGTGAACGGCTTGTAGGCGTAGAAGGAAGTCATGCGCTGCGGATGGTGCGTGTTCGACGCCGCCTTCGCGCCGGAGCCGGATGATCCGGTCTTCGCATCAACCACGACGCGCCCGCTCAGTATCTTGTTGCTGACGAGCGGCGCGAGTCCCAGAAACGTCGCGGTCGCGAAGCAGCCAGGGTTAGCGATCAAACGCGCCTGCGCAATCGCCTCGCGGTTCGTTTCAGTCAGGCCGTAGACAAACTCGCGCTGCAATTTCATCGCGGTGTGCTCGCGCCCATAGTGCTGCAGGAATTCGTCGGCGCTCTGCAAACGAAAGTCGCCCGACAGATCAATCACCTTCGCGCGCTGCGGTAGACGCGGCACAATCTCCAACGCCTGACCGTGCGGTAGTGCGAGGAAGATGCAATCGAGGTCGCCCAGTGTCGCGAGGTCGTCCGGCGCTTTCGCGAAGACGAGATCGGTTAGGCCGTGCAGATTGCGATGCACCTCGCCGACGGATTTGCCCGCGTGCTCGTTCGCGGTGACGAGCGTGACCTCGGCGTGCGGATGGAACAGCAGGATGCGCAAAAGCTCCGCGCCACCGTAGCCCGACCCGCCGAAGATGCCAACACGCAGTTTTGAGTTTTCGGTTTTCAGTTTTGACCCCATCTATGGTGATGCCTCCGCTCTGGCATTTCGGCTACATGTTTTCAGAGCTCGCAGTCGGTGCTTTACTGGAAACTCGAAACTCGAAACTCGAAACTTTTGTCTTAATCAAATCGAATAGACGCGTGCCGTCACGCTTGACGTTTCCGGCGGGCACGCCGAAATGCTCTTCGATGTAGTCCTCGCCCATTTGTGAATCCGTCACCGAGCCGGCGATTAAATCAACCTCGATGCCGCGTCGCCGGAACAGTTCGATGCCGCCCCACACGCTGACGTAATCCGAAGCGCAGAAGACGAGCGCCGCCGTCGCCGCGCGCAACTCCGCGTCGTCGAACACCGAATCAACCGAGTAGCCGCCGAGGATGCCATCGCCGAGTTCGAGCACGATCAAGTCCGGCGCGCTCTCGTTCAGCTTCGCGATAATCGCCTTCGCGACCGGCGTTAAATCGCCGACGCCGACGGTCGAAGGCAGGCCGCAGTCGAGGAAGCTGGCCGTCGCCACCGCGCCGTGGTCGGCCATGTGGAGTGTGTCGCGCAGGCAGGCGACACCAGACAACTTGCCCGCCGCGACACGCATTCCGGCGCGCGTGGCCTGCCTCACAAACTCCGTCGCGGCGAAAGTCTTGCCGCTGTTCATGCACGCGCCGGCGACGATCACGAGCGGCGCCGTCCGACCGAGCGAATCGCGCAAGGGCAGTGCCGCGTCCGCGATGTTACGCACCCGCGCATCTTCGTCGCAGACGAGGCCGATCACCTCGACGCGAATCGCATCGCTCAGGCTCGAATGATGCCCGGTGCAGTGACCGATGACGCCGCCCATGTTTAAGAGATGCAGTTCATCGCCCGCCGCAATTGTCTCCGGTACGTCGCCGACAAAGCCCTTCAGGGCGCGGCGACTGCCGAGCACGCCGGCGATCACATCGCCCGGATTGATTTTCGCGAGTCTGCCGCTCGGTAATTCCAACTGGTTATACGTCGCGCTGTCGGTCAACGCGCGCACCACAACCGCGTCGCCCGCGCGAGGCGTCGTCCTCGTTCCGACGACGGCCAGCGTTTTCGACAAACCAAGCCCCGACGTGACCGACCCGATCTTCTCAACCTCGACCATCTTCACGGGCACTCTGGTGGCGACCTCCGCAATCTTCGTCATAGACATCTCCTCAACATCACAGTGAAGAAGTGACAAGTCACGAGTGACCGGACAGAAGCTTTATCCTTGGACACCGATCATTTGTCACCCGTCATCGCTTTTCTTGTTCGCAGGCGCAACGCGTTCAGTTTGATGAACCCTTCGGCATCGCGCTGGTTATAAACCGTGTCGGCCTCGAAGGTCGCGAGGCGTTCACTGTAGAGCGAGCGCGGCGCGCGACGCCCGGCGATGATGACGTTGCCGCGATACAGTTTCACGCGCACCTCGCCATTCACGTCCCGTTGTGTCGCGTCAATCATCTGCCGCAGCAACTCCGACTCCGGCGCGAACCAGAATCCGTAGTACACGCTCTCCGCGAATTTCAGACTCAACGAATCGCGCAGTCGCAACACTTCACGATCCATCGTGATCGATTCGAGCGCGCGATGCGCCGCCTGCAAGATCGTCACTCCCGGCGTTTCATACACGCCGCGCGACTTCATCCCGACGAAACGATTTTCCACCAGATCAACGCGCCCGACGCCATGCTCTCCGCCGATGCGATTTAACTCAGTCAGCATCTCGACCGCGCCGAGCGCCTGGCCGTTCAACTTGACGGGGATGCCGCGCTCGAAACTGATCTCGACATACTCGGCTTCGGCCCGCGCCTCTTCCGGCGACTTTGTCATCTGAAAGATTTCCGCTGGCGGCTCGCGCCAAGGGTCTTCAAGGATACCGCCCTCGTAGGAGACGTGCATCAGATTGCGGTCGGTTGAGTACGGCTTTTCGTGCGTCGCGGTCACCGGAATCCGGTGCTGCGTGCAGTACGCGATCAGGTCGCTGCGCCCCTTGAACTCCCACTCGCGCCACGGCGCGACGACGTGGATGTCCGGCTCAAGCGCGTAGTACGTCAGTTCAAACCGCACTTGATCGTTGCCCTTCCCCGTAGCGCCGTGCGCCACCGCGTCGGCGCCTTCTTTGCGCGCAACCTCAATCTGCGCCTTCGCAATCACCGGGCGGGCGAGCGACGTGCCGAGCAGGTAGACGCCCTCGTAAAGCGCGTTCGCCTGCACCGCCGGCCACACATATTCTTTGACAAACTCTTCGCGCAAATCCTCGACGTAGAGTTTCGATGCGCCGGTCGCCCGCGCCTTTTCGTCGAGGCCGGTCAATTCTTCACCCTGCCCGACGTCGGCGCAAAAGCAGACCACTTCGCAGTTGTAGTTGGCGCGTAGCCAGTGCAGCATCACCGACGTGTCCAGCCCGCCCGAATAGGCCAGCACGATCTTTTTGATTTCCCGTTTTGTCACATCTCCTCCTGTGAAAGTCTGGAGTCAGTTCAAGTCTGGAGTCTAAAAGTCTGAAGTCTGGAGTCACGTGTCGAAACCTGGTTCCCGGCTCTGGACTTTAGACTCCAGACTTCAGACTATTACGAAAGTAGTTCCCAAATTTTCTTGATCGCGGAGCGCTGCGCCTTCTTCTCTCTGACGGCGATGAAGACCGTGTCTTCGCCGGCGAGCGTGCCGACGATCTCCGGCACGTCGGCGCGGTCAATCGCCACCGCGACCGCCGAGGCGAGTCCCGGCTCGCACTTCGCGATGACCAACGCGTCGCCTGCCGCTTCGAGGTTCAGCAATCCGTGCGCCGACGCACCGTTCCCGTTGCGCGCCGCCTGCGGCAGCACGTAGCGCCCGCGCTGCTTCACGACGCCGAGTTCTTCCAAGTCGCGTGACACGCTCGACTGCGTCGCGAAGACGCCGGCGCGCAACAGGCTCTCGGTCAATTCCTGCTGCGTCCCGACCCGCTTCGCGCCGATCAGGTTCAGAATCTTCTGCTGTCGCTTCTCTTTTTCCATCATCTTTCTATGCAGCAAATTTGCATAACCTCAGCATAGATGCATAAAATAGCATGTTCGATGCATCGAGGCAATAGAGATGCATTTGTTTTCAAACTTCGAGCGGCTAAAGTCGTGTGAGTTCGATAGAAACCCACGAGTCACACAAGGAGCAAAACTTTTGAGCGAATCACAGAAACTGTGGGGCGGGCGGTTCACCGGCGCGACGGATGCGGGCTTTGCGACATACAACCGCTCGTTCGACTTCGACCGCAGGCTGTTCGACGCGGACGTGCGCGGCAGTCTCGCGCACTGCGAGGGATTACGCGCCGCCGGCGTGCTCTCCGATGAGGACGCGGCGACGATTACGCGCGGGCTGCACGCGATCCGCGAGCGCGCCTCGGCGGACTCGACATTTTTCAACGATCAAGCGGCGGAGGACGTGCATTCGTTCATTGAGGCGCGACTGATTGAAACAATCGGCGACGCCGGGCGAAGGCTTCACACCGGACGGAGCCGCAACGATCAAGTGGCGACCGCGCTGCGCCTCTGGTTGCGCGACGAAATAGATCACATCAGCGAGAGCGCCCGCGCCGCCGAACGTGCGCTGCTCGACGTGGCCGAAGCACATCGCGCGGCGGTCTTGCCGGGCTACACGCACCTGCAACGCGCGCAGCCGATTTTGTGGGCGCACTGGTGTCTCGCCTACTTCGAGATGCTGGCGCGCGACCGCGAGCGTCTGGCGGAAGTGCGGCGGCGCACGAACGTGATGCCGCTCGGTTCAGCGGCGCTCGCCGGGACGAGTTACCCGGTGGATCGCGAAGGGATCGCGCGCGCGCTTCAATTCGAAGGTGTGACGCGCAACAGCCTCGACGCGGTGAGCGACCGTGATTTCTGCGTCGAATTCGCGGGCGCCGGGTCGCTCATCATGGCGCATCTGTCGCGGCTCGCGGAAGACATCATCATCTACGCGACGACTGAGTTCGGCTTCATCGAGTTGAGCGACGCGGTCGCGACCGGCTCAAGCCTGATGCCGCAGAAGAAGAACCCGGACGCGATGGAGTTAGTGCGCGGCAAGGCGGGTCGCGTCTTCGGCCACACGCTCGGACTGCTGACGACGATCAAGGGATTGCCGCTCACCTACAACAAGGACATGCAGGAAGACAAGGAAGCGGTCTTTGACGTGGCAGACACTGTGCGGACTTCGCTCGACGTAACGGCGACCGTGTTGAGGAACATGCGACTGCGCGAAGAGCGGACGCGCGACGCGGCGACGCGCGGTTACATGAACGCGACGGAGTTGGCCGACTATCTCGCGCGCCGAGGGATGCCGTTTCGCGAGGCTCACGACGCGGTCGGTCGCATCGTACTCCACGCCATCGGACGCGGGGTGGAGTTGCACGAACTCGCGCTCAATGAATTGCGCAACTTTTCGCCATTGATTGAAGAAGATGTTT
The DNA here is from genome assembly GCA_013816505.1 of Pyrinomonadaceae bacterium. GTDB lineage: Bacteria > Acidobacteriota > Blastocatellia > Pyrinomonadales > Pyrinomonadaceae > JACDEG01. The sequence goes on from JACDEG010000131.1 coordinate 9,599, forward strand.
TCGACGCGCTCTCACTTGAGCGGACGCTCGCCACCAAATCGCAGACCGGCGGCACGGCGCCGGAGCAGGTCACGAACGCGCTTGCCGCGGCGCGGGCTTCGCTCGACATGTAACAGAAGCTTTTACCTTCTGTTCGCAGTCGCCCGGTCGAAGTGCGAAGTGAAGTGCTGCCACAATTGTTTGGAGTCGAGAGCGGTGATCCAGCGGATTGTCGCGCCGATTTCCTTCGCGGACAAATGATCGAAGCCCAGATCGTCGAGCAGCGTCGAGCACGGGCGGTCACTACGATTACAGCCGTTCATCCGCCTTACTGATAAGGGCGCTTCGCCAGCCGCGACAAGATGATGTAGATGAGAAAGGTGTAGATGACAATACTGACGAATGGAGAAAAGAAGAGACATAATTCAAATGGCCTGCAAGCAAAATCACCAGTACAAGAGCGCGCGATAATATCAATGAGTGGCTCAGGCCAGAATACCGCAATAGTAGCTTTCTCAGACAAGTCTCTTAAGAAAGGGTGACCTGACTCTGATAACCAACTGGCACCGATCACAGCTCCTATTACTGTAACGCTGCCGCCAAACACAGATAGCAACAGACGCTTGAGATTATTGTTACGCCAATCAGGATTAACTTCGTACCTGATAAATTCAAGATCGTCGAGGAACATGGTGTCGCCTTGGCTCAAATGCAGAAAATGATAAACATCCGAGTTATTGGACACCAAACACATCAAGCATGTTCCCAGTAGATGAGCATCTAACAACGAGTAAGCATCAAGAAGCTCCCGCGATTTCTTCACCGTTGAATGAAGTCGCGGGAGCTTTGAATTGCGGACTCGCCTTACTTTTAAAGTTTCGGATCAACCCGGCCTGCCGGGCTGTTCGGCGGCGCATCCGGGTCGGCAACCGCCTGGCCGGCGGGCGAAGCGCCATGCGCGGCCAACTCGTGCGCCAGGCTGTATTTCATCACGCTGTGGTGGCGACCGTAAAGGAAGTAGATCACAAAGCCGATGCCGAGCCAGATAAAGAGGCGGTACCAGTTTTCAACCGGCAGCGAGAACATCAGCAACAGGCAGATCAGGATACCGAGGATCGGCACCAGCGGAACGAGCGGCACGCGGAACGGGCGCTCGGCGTTCGGGTGCGTGCGCCGCATGATTAAGACCGCCGCGCAGACTACCACGAAGGCAAACAGCGTCCCGATGTTGACGAGTTCCGCGAGAATGCGTAAAGGGAGGAACGAGGCCATGATGCCGACGAAGATGCCGGTCAGAATCGTTGACTTCCACGGCGTGCGAAATTTTTCGTGAATCGCGCCGAAGAAGCTTTTCGGCACCAGCCCGTCGCGCGCCATCGCCAATAGCACACGCGGCTGACTGAGCATCATCACCAGCAGCACTGACGTGATGCCGGCGATGGCCGCGACCGAGATCATCAGTTGCGCCCAACCCAAACCTACCTGCTTGAAGGCGTCGGAGACCGGCGCATCAATGTTGATCCGGTCGTAGCGCACCATACCCGTTAACACGGCGGCGACGGCGATGTATAGAATCGTGCACAGCACCAGCGAGACGATGATGCCGATGGGCACGTCGCGTTGTGGGTTCTTGGCCTCTTCCGAGTGGGTCGAGATTGAGTCGAACCCGATGTAAGCGAAGAAGATGGTCGCGGCTCCGGCGATCATCCCGACGGGCGCGCCCGCGCCGTCCTTCATGCCTGCGATGGTGTTGCCGAAGAAGCTGATGCCGGTGTAGCCGTAGGGCGCGAACCCGGCGGAAGTCCAATTGCTGGTGTCGACGTAGTACGCGCCGACGATGATGACGAAGAAGACCACCGCAACCTTGAGGAGCACCATCGCGTTATTGAACGTCGTGCTCTCCTGAATGCCTTTCACCAGGATCGTCGTCACCACCGCCGTGATAAACAGCGCCGGAAGGTCGAGGATTGACCCGGTTCCCATCAGGTGGCCGGTTGTCGGGTCATAATCAAACGGCGCGTTCGATATTGCCTTCGGCAGGTAGATGCCGAAGTAATCAAGCAGTGCTTGAAAATACTTTGACCACCCGTGCGCGACGGTCGCCGACCCGACGGCGTATTCGAGCACCAAGTCCCAGCCGATGATCCACGCAAACAGTTCGCCGAGCGTCGCGTAGGCATAGGTATAAGCGGAACCGGCGACCGGCACCATCGAAGCGAACTCGGCGTAGCAGAGCGCCGCGAAGACACAGGCGATGCCGGCGACGACGAACGACAGCATCAGGGCCGGCCCCGTCTTGTCGTGCGCCGCGATGCCGGTCAGCACGAAGATGCCGGTACCGATAATCGCGCCGACGCCGAGGCTCGTTAGTTGCCACGGGCCGAGGATGCGGCGCAAGCGGTTCTCGCCCTTCAACTCTTCGAGCAGCATCTCGAGCGGTTTCCTTGCGAACATTTGATTGGACATTTATTTGACTCTCCGTGGATTTTGGACGTTCTCCAGCCAGTTTATTAAATCATGTTACGCAGATAGGTATTGAGCTGCGGAGCCGCGTTAGATTAGTAGCCCACGGCGTGAGCCGTGCGGGCCGACCACACCACAACAGCCAAGCCCTCGGAGAGGGCGACAGAAGCGCCGGCGTGTCATCTTTCGCCCCTCCGGGGCTACTACTCAGGTCGCGCGCGCTTTACTCCGGCACCGCGTCATACTTCGCGCACCGCTGCTGGCCCTTCCGGGGCTTCGGGGAGCGGCACGCCGATCTTACGCCAGATGAAGTAAACCGGGATGCCGGTCAGCACGATCAGCAGACCCGGCCATGTCGTCGCCGTCTGGTAGACGAAGAGCACGACGAGGATCACCGACGCGCCCGTGATGTAGAGCGCCGGGATGACGGGATAGCCAAATGCGCGGTAAGGACGCTCGGCGTCGGGCCTCGTCTGCCGGAGGCGGAAGATGCCCGCGATAGTTAGGATGTAGAAGACCAGTGCCGCCGAAATGACGTAGGTCAGCAGGTCGTTATAAAGGCTACCGTAAGTCAACTGACCTGTCGCGGCGTCCGTCCCCGTCACGGTGCGCGGCAGCACCAGCAGCGCCGCCCAGATGCCTTGAATCACCAGGCCCCACGCCGGGACATGCTTCGCGTTCAACTGCCCCGATGATTTGAAGAATAAGCCGTCGCGCGCCATTGCGTAATAGGCGCGCGCGCCAGTGAGTATCAAGCCGTTGTTGCACCCGAAGGTCGACACCATAATCGCGATTGCCATCACCAGCGCGCCGTAGCCGGGGAAGATCACGTCGGCGGTCGCGGAAGCAACGCGGTCGTTCGGGACGGTCTGGATCGTCTCAAACGGTAGCGTCACAAGGTATGCGATGTTGGCGAGCAGGTAGAGGCCGATGACGAGGAATGTGCCGAGCGCGAGCGACAGCGGGATGTTACGC
>JACDEG010000580.1 GCA_013816505.1 Pyrinomonadaceae bacterium
GTCGGGAAGGTATTTCTTAACCCGCCCTATGCAACGTCAACGGGTAAAAGGCGCCTTATTGGATAATTTCAAAATGAGAGGTTTTGAGAGACTTTTCGAAAATCCCGCCCAAAGCCGAGCGTGTCTTGACCGCCCTTTTGCATCACGGTGTTGTGAGAGCGGCAGCGAAGGACGCGGGCGTCTCCGAGGCGACCGTCTTCCGGTATCTTCAGGATGCGGAGTTCCAGCGTCGTTATCGCGCGGCGCGGGCCGATGTAGTAGACGCCGCCGTCGCCCTGATGCAGCGCTTGAGCGTGAACTCCGTCGCCGTACTCGCCTCCATCATGGAGGACAAGGAAGCGCCTGCCTCCTCACGTATCGCCGCGGCGAAGACGATCCTTGAACAGAGCATCGGTTCATTTGAGTTGATGGACCTGAGAGCGCGCGTCGAGCAACTGGAGGCGACGCTCCCACAGGAAGTGAAAGGGAAAGGCGGCCAGCGATGGGCTTAAGCGAGAAGATCGGAAAGCTAGAGCGCGCCTCGGGTGAGCGCGGCTGGTGTGTGCATGGTGGCTTGGATATTCGCGACGAGGCCGGCAATGAGAGTGAACCGGATTACTCTCCGCCGCGCATATGTGACCGATGTGGTCGGCCACGGCGTATCCTTCGGATAGTTGACGCCGATATGGGCAGTGTCGAAAACCAGCGAGAGAGTGAGCGGCTAGATGAACTTTAAAAACCGAATTGAGCAGCTTGAGCGGCTTGTCGGCGGCGTGGACGATTATTGCCCGCTCTGCGAGACCCGCGCCGCGACAGTTCCCATACGGGATGCCGACTTGCGCGTCGTCCACAGTTGGACTTATGAGGCCGCGTGTCCTCAGTGCGGGAGTCCGTTTACTGTTCGGATTGATTATGTTGAGGGCGCGGCGCTTCCGTCTGCAAGTGAGGCGACTATGACGCCCGCTGAACGATGAATCTTGATGCCCGCTGCCCTAGTTCACATCCATAGCTTTATAGAGACTCCCAGACAAAACGCGCATTTTCTTTCCCCTCAAACTTAGACAATCCTACCCATGATGTTTCCTCAAAGAATACGAATTCTCCCTCATTCATACCCACCCGAAAGCTTGCCTCTTCTGGCTTGTAGTTCTGAAACTGCGATAAGTACTCATCAATCTTTGGCCGATTGTCGTTGACACATTTTTCAAGGTCTATGCGCCAGTAGAAGAGTGCGTTATGCAGCCTCGTAGCATTGACGAGAGTGCCAGCGGGTATGATGCCTCCGCCAGGCGCAACGTAGACCTTACCTTTAATCATATACAGGACGTTGATCCGGTTCTCGCGAAGGTCTCTTATCTCTTCTGGGGTCTCGATCTTTATTTCGACTATCTCTCCTGTGGTCCCGATCTGCCTTCCGACTCTCGTCGCGTCTGGTATCCACAAATAAAGCCCCGGCCATTCATCAACGGCCATCTCAAGTAGATCTATTTGTTCAAAAGTTCCGTGCGGTCGGACATCAATGAAGTAAGCTGTGTCATTTGTGACTCTCAGGAATAATAAGTCGCTGGTGCCATCGAGCAAACGCTCATCTTTCGGATGGGGGCCAGTGCTCAAGTGTAAATGGCGGATGTTCCAATCAGCGAAAAGGTTATCAGTGAATTTGCTCTTATAGAGCCGTCTGGTTGAATGCGGGTTAACATCCTCTCCTTTACGGAACTTGTCTTCGATGACAGCGAGAGCTTTCGTGATGTCAGGCTTGTAAGTTGAGGATTTGATTTTCCGAGAGACCTTAACATCTCGCGGGGTGTTGTCGATGAACATCAGCTTCTTGTTGAAATAGAGCAGTACGATACGGTCCCAATCCAACGCCTCTGAGTGATCAATCTTCCAATTATCTAATGCGTCTATAGCCACCAACTCAATGTCCTTGATGAAGTCCACGTGTCCCCTCTCCTGGTTTCACTCCACAGCAAGTGGAACCCTCTTATGGCTCCCTCAGTTGCCAGTTCTCACGCACCCACTCATCCAGATCGGCTCGCTTGACCTCCATGCGCCCACGCCGCAACTCATGTAACGTGCCGTCGTAGATCGCCGCCTTCCGCACATGGACACTGACGCCCGACACGGCAGCCGCTTCCGAGAGCGTGAGTTGTGCGTGGGCTTTCTGAAGCGTGGCGTGATCAGATCAAAGTCATGTGATAGCGGAAAAGCCGCTCGCCATAAACGTTCATGGCCCATTTCCCTGATCGTCAAAGTAGACGCTCGCGGACTGCGCATCCATCAAAGCATCCCTGTCGACTAGATGCGGATGAGAAGTGAAAGCTGTTATCCGGACCAGGTAGTACTTGTAATCTATATAACTTTGTTCATCGAAGTCGAAGTACTTAATTAATCGCAAGTCGATTTCAGATTGCTGCACTCGGTTGACAGGATCATCCCAGTACCTGTTCCCGTCTTCGCTCGGTCGGTTGATCATAATCGGCACATCAACGATGGCCGTGGGCACCACCCGCAGGCAGTGAAACGGCTCGGGGTACGTGTAGGTGTAGAGCTGCGGTGGCACCCCGATCTGCTCCAGTACGAGTGCGGAGAAGAGCTGATCGGTAAGCTGGGAGAAGAGGCAGGATGCGTCAACCTCAAGGATGCGGAAGTAGGTATTCCATAGAGAGCGGACGCACTCTCTGAAATCCTGAAGATAAGGGGTCACATTCTTTAACTTGACTGCCTGCTGATCAACTTCTCCAGAAGGTGTGCGGGGAACGAGAGCCAGGATCTGTTTACAGTTGCGGCAGAAATTCTGCTCAATGGAGTTGTCGGTCGGGTAAGCACATCTGGGGCAGTACATATCCATCTCTTTGATTACGAGTTTTATCAACCTAGCAGCTTAGGCAATTGCGAATCAGATGTTTTGTTAGCTTCTTTGCTTTTATTGCATTTTCTTGGTGCTATGCCTTTTTGTGTAACTTCCGCAAAATTATCAAAGGTAAAGCTAAGTATGGTTGTGCCTTATCGCGCGCACGCTCATTCGAAGTCGCCGGTGGTGAGCCTTCCGAAGTGACCGCAACGGCTCGTCCGAGGATTTTCACGTCGCTCATGGTTACCGATTATACCTTGCCGCGGCGGGCGTGAGTTGGCCGCGCCTTTTTCACTGTAGATCCTCTGTATTCAACCTTCGCGAATGCCCATATTTGCCCTGTGCTGAAACGGGAGGGCTTCCGGTTGGACTGAGTGTGGAAACGAGCGTGCGGCGAACGTGTGCGCGTGTGGCAGACAAGATAAAAGGCCGGCGGTGTCCACTCCCCAGAGAACACCGTCGGCCCTTCGTGTGAAGAAAAAACTCTACCTATTTGACGTTACTTAGTAGATTGCTAAAGCGGTGCGCGTTCCACGAAAGTAAGAGAGGCAGGCGCGTGTCGGGCGAGCCTGCCTCTGAGGACAAGAGAACAAAGAGGGAACTTTCTCTTGTCATTGACTCTCCTAGATACCGAATGCGGCGTGCGCTCCACAACACAAGAAAGGCGGGCTAGAAGTTCACCTTCCTTACATTCTCCCCCGATAGTTTAAGGAAGCATTCTTCCCGCCCTTCTTGCTCCTAGCAGTAGACTCCGAAAGCGGCGTGCGTTCCGCCAAAGCGGAGGTGCGCCGCCGCCGCTTCACCGCTTGGTTGCGGCGCGGTTCCACCGCAACACAATTCCCCCGCGGCTTAGAAGGTCCCGCCGCCACCTTGCCTTTTGTGTTCCAGCCGCCGGAACGGCGCGACCATCCTCCAGTAGCTGCGCGCCAACTCACGCACCTCGCACGCTTGCACGGCGGTGCTCGCTCGACCGCTCATCGCCTCATCGACGGAGA
>JACDEG010000581.1 GCA_013816505.1 Pyrinomonadaceae bacterium
GCTTGCTCACAATCGCTGCCGAAGTCCGTTTGGAAATAATCAGGAAATAATTTGGATCTTTTTAGGGACTTTCTGACCGCTCTCCAAATACTGTCTGTGGCACACCTGAGATGGTGCTGTTGGTCGAATCTCTAGACGCCCTGACGGCTGCGCATTGTAGTGCTAATCGCTGGCAGTGGAAATAGAGCTTTCGATGATTTGGGAACACTCGGAGGGCATAATCATGAAAAGAACTCTTCCCTGGCTGATTTTAATTCTCCTCGCAACGATGCCTACCGCACTGGCGCAAGTCGGGCAAAGCACGCGGCAGGAGCCAAACGATGCAGCAATGCACTACCGCTTAGGCCTTGAGCATTATAGGGCTGGACGGTATAAGGATGCAGTCGAATCTTTCAAGCAGGCGATTCGACTTGAACCGGAGTATGCCGAGGCATATCACAGACTCGGCTATGTGTATGACGACCTGGGGCAGTACAAAGATGCGTTAGAAGCTTACCAGCGAGCGATACAACTCAAACCGGAAGATGGCGGAATGTATAGCAACATGGCGGTGACCTACCGCAAGATGGGGCGCTACAAAGAAGCGGTCGAAGCTTGTCAGCGGGCCATCCGTCTCAGACCTGATTTAGCCGAAGCATACAACAATCTGGGTGTGACCTATTACAAGATGGGTCGGCACAGCGAAGCAATGGAGTCTTACAGAGAGGCGATTCGCCTCAAGCCGGAGATGGCCGATGCTCATTTCAACTTGGGAATAGTATACCTTGCAATGAAGGAGAAAGGCGCAGCGCTAGAGCAACACCTGATACTCAAAACCCTCAGCCCAGATTTGGCTAATAAACTCTATGGCGGGATCTACAAAGATAAGCTCCTGATCATTACGAACAGGTGATCTTGACTGCAGACAGAAGCAAGAATTTTACTATCATCTTGGATAAGCAAACTGTGTGAACCTCAATAATCACCTCAGCAGAAGAGGCAATGCGTCCGAGAATTGCTGTCGCATCACGACAATGACCCTACACACAGTAGAACTCAACTGTCCCGTTCGAGGTTTTCCTATCCTATACACTCTTACAAAACAGAAATTGATTAATTGGTCAGAAGAGATGTTATGTAGACAATACCCGAAGTCCGACAATCCCGATCAAATCCTTGCACCGGCAACGTTTCCAGCATGGGTCACTGGCTCACCCCGCTCACTCGTCCGCGGCGCGCTGTTATGTGCGACAATCATCTCACACCTTCGTTTTGCTGATCACTTTTCTCATCGTCTGCAAGTACGTTTGCTTCACCTTCTGATTCGACAGCCGCGCGTACCGCTCGCTCGAAGTCACTGAACTGTGGCCGAGGAACTCTTTGATCGAGACGATCTCTGCTCCTTCCTCCAACAGGTTGGAAGCGAACGTGTGACGCAACGAGTGGCAACTCGCTGTCACGGCGGCCTCTTTCGCGTACCGCTCCATCTTCTTCTGCATAGCCTTAATCGAGAGTGGCTGACCTGCTCGCTTCTGATTCCAGAACAGATTGTTGTTCGGCACCTTCACGGGCCGTCGTTGGAGGCACTCTTTAAGTCCAGTGGCGGCGTCGGATGACAGGTACACCCGACGGTCTTTTCGGCCCTTGCCCTGCCTGACGATGAGTGCCCCTTGCTCCCAATCCACGTCCGAGACTCTCAGGCGCGCCACCTCTGAGACCCGCAGCCCACAGCGTAGCATCAGCAAAAACAGCGCCCGATCCATCTCATTGCTGATGCTGGCGAAGAGTTGCTGCACCTGCGCCCGCGTCAACTTTTTCGGCAGTGATCTGCCCGTCCGCACATGGTGGCTGGGCTTCACCGGGTTAAGCGGCGCGGTCGTGGACTCGACCGCCAGGAAATCGAAGAAGTGCTTCAGCGCATTGAGCCGCCGGTTAATGGTCGTCGCCGCCAGCCCTTGCTCATGCTGTTGCGCGACAAAGCGATCCACGTGACGCCACGTGACCTTCGCCGGTCGCTCTCCCGCTTGGGCGAAGAAGAGTCTCAGGTCAATGGCGTAGCTCTCCACCGTGTGCGGCGAGTAGTTACGCACTCTCAGGTACTGACAGAACTGCTCGACTTCAGGCGGCTCCATCACGATCACCTCCCCGCGGCGACCTGCCGCGTAATGCGCCCCATGGCCTGCGTATACTGCTGCCGTTTGGTTATCTCATAAAGCTCGGTGTAGCGCAGCGTCATCTGGATGGAGCGATGACCCATCAACTCCTTAAGCACTTCCAAACTCACCCCGGCATTCAAGAGTTGCGTGGCGAAAGTATGCCGCAGGCAGTGCGGTGAGTAGCAACCCGTGACGCCCGCCACCCGCAGGTACTTCTTCATCATCATGAAGACGTTGCGCCGACCGAGATGCGTGCCGGACACCTTCCGGCTGGGAAAGAGATAAGGCGAGCCGCAGCGACGCGCCTGCCACAGCCGAAGTGCTTGATCGACATCTGGCGCGACGTACGCCACGCGGTCAACATCGCCTTTGCCGCCATCGATGCGCAGGGTAAGCGCGGGCAAGTCGACATCCGCCCAAGCTAGGGCGCAGGCTTCCGAGACTCGCAACCCGCAGCGCAGCATGAGTAGGAAGAGGAGGCGATCTCTGAGTGAGTCAACAACCTTGAAGAACCGCAGAAGGTCAACCTCCGACATCGGCTTGGGCAAGGTCGTGGGGGCGGCGACGTGGTGACGGTGGCGCAGCACGGGCTGGCGCACCATCGCTCCCTCCTCGATGAGAAAGGAAAAGAACTCACGCAGCAGCGACAGCTTGTTATTGATGGTTGAAGGCGCTAAAGCTGCGTCGCGCGCCGCCGTGATGAATGAGTCAATGTCTGGCGGCTCTGTCTGCGCGAGATTGCTGCTTAGAAATACGCGGCGTGCTGCAGGCACGAGCAGGAGGAACTTTTTCACGGCACCGGTCACGGCGTCGAGCGTCGCGGGGGCGTAATTGCGCGCATGGAGTGTTTGGAGATAGGCGATTACTTGATCAAAGCTAGCTGGCTCTAACGAGTCAAGGTAACGCCGGAAGCGGGCACGAAGTAGCTCATCCATGATGGACTCCTTATTATAGTGTCGTATGACAGGTTAAGGGAGCCGGATCGGATTGTCTACATAACTGATGAATTGACCAATATGCTAAGCTCGCCTCATGCCAGTTGTCGCCGCTAAGAAGAAACCCGCGAAGGCCAACAAGAGGAAAACCACCACACCCAAGCCGGCAGAGCTTAAAGATACTCGCGCCCGGCGCTCTGAAACGATTAAGTTTCTCACGCTGGACGAAACGCGGCGACTCTTCGCGAGCATCACCGACAAAAGAGACAAGGCTATCTTCCTGCTCGCCTACCGGCATGGGCTACGTGCCAGTGAGGTCGGGCTACTGCGGGTCAGTGACCTCGACTTGAAGCGGCTCCGGGTGATGCTCCATCGGCTCAAAGGCTCACTCTCCGGCGAGCATCCATTACAGGCCGACGAGGCGCGGGCGCTGAAGGCGTGGCTGAAGAGTAGAGACACGGACTCTCCAATCCTCTTCCCTTCCCGGCGCGGCTTACCGATCAGCCGCCAGATGTTGGATGTCTTAATGAAGGGCTACGGGGAGGAAGCAGCGGTCCCGAAGGACAAGCGACACTTCCATGTACTGAAGCACTCGATAGCTACACATCTCTTGGACGCGGGCGCGGAACTCCGGTTTTTGCAGGACTGGTTAGGGCACTCGAACATTCAGAACACGGTGATCTACACGGCGCTCGTGTCGACGAGCCGCGAGACAAAAGCGCGGCAATACTTTTTGAAACTGCCGCGCCTCTAATCC
>JACDEG010000132.1 GCA_013816505.1 Pyrinomonadaceae bacterium
GAGGTAGTCGCCGCGCCGCTCCTTTTCGATCACCGAGAGGTAGATTCTGCCGGTTGTCCAATTATTCAATTGCGACAGATGCGCGTGCGTGAACCGCTCGTAGTGGCCGAGGTCGAGGTCGGTTTCTGCGCCGTCGTCGGTGACGAAGACTTCGCCGTGCTGAAACGGCGACATCGTGCCGGGGTCGACGTTGATGTACGGGTCAAGCTTAATCAACGCGACGCGCAGGCCACGCGCTTCAAGCAAACAACCGATTGATGATGCCGCCAGACCTTTGCCGAGGCTGGAAACCACACCGCCGGTGACGAAAATGTATTTAGGCATTGTCTTCCTTTGTATCGGACGATTCGGATAATGTTGAATTAGTTTCCGCTGAGTCGTCGCCAGCGCCCCCGTGAGGTTCCTCTTGATCGTCGTAGTAACCCGCGCGCATGTCCTTCATGACTTCGACGGCCTCCGCCGCCTTCGGCTGCATCAATTTTTGTAAGGCGTACATCATCCCCGACACCCCGGCGCTCATCGTCCCATGCCCCTGCTGCACGCGCCGCTCGAACTCCTCCGGCGTGATTGACTTCGGCGGCGTGCCGAGATGCGCCAGCCCGAAAATGCCGCCGGTCAGTATCAAAATGATGAGGCCCAGTCCGATCCAGTCGCCCATAAATTTGCTCTTACTCTCGAAGTCAAAATTCGGTTCATGCGCTTCACAGGTTTTCAATCTGTGACTCGTAAAGGTCGCGCACGCGCGCGAGGTCTTCCGCTGTGTCGACGCCGATTGAAGGCGACGGCGCATCGACGACGCGGATCGCCGCGCCGTGTTCGAGCATCCTCAGTTGTTCGAGTGCTTCGGTTTGTTCCAACCGTGTCTGCGGCCACTGAGTGTATTCTAACAAAAAGGCCCGGCGGTAGACGTACAGCCCGGTGTGCTTGCGAAACTGTTTGAGCAGCGACGCATCCGCCACCAGTGCCGCTTCGAGCGAGCCGTGCCGCCGCGCCGCTTCGCGCGGGTAAGGGATCGGCGCACGCGAAAAGTAGAGCGCCCGCCCACGCGCGTCCGCCACCACCTTGACGACATCGGGACTCAGCACGTCCCGCGCGCCGTTGATCGTCTCGCTCGTCGTCGAGACGCAAGCATCAGGGTCATCGATCAAAGCTTTGACGGCGCAATCGATGGTCTCCGCAGGGATCAGCGGCTCGTCGCCCTGAACGTTGACGATCAATTCGCAGTCGTCCAACCCGGCGGCGACTTCGGCCAGGCGGTCGCTGCCAGTGGCGTGATCGGGACTCGTCATCGCCGCTTCGTAACCGGCTGAACGTACCACGTCGAAAATCCTCCCGTCGTCGGTGGCGACAATCGCGCGGCTGACGCACTGCGCCGCGAGCGCCCGCTCGACGACGCGCAGGATCATCGGACGGCCACCAATCGATAGCAGCGGTTTGCCGGGCAAACGGATCGAGTTGTAACGCGCGGGGATGATAACGATGACGGTCGGGAATTGTGTTGAGGTGTCCGTGTGACTCACGGGAGCAGAACATAGCCCGCCGCCCGCCCGCGTGTCAATGAAGCGGCGACGAGTGCCGGCCAGAGACCGTTTTGGGTTCGCCGACCGCGTGTTGAACCACGGCGCGAGGAAGCTGAACCTGCGTGAAGTACGTGGCGATGATTATCGAGCAGCGTCTCTCGCGTCGCCGCGAGTTGGTTGCCGCCGACTCGGTTTTTGCGGTTTGACACGATAGGGGTGGCGGGCTACCATGCCGCCTCCATCACATCACACAAGGGTTTCAGGCTGAACGCTTCTGAAGACTGCTTTCACCAACACATGTTAAGAGAGTTTGAATGCCGCTCGGTACAGTTGAGAACATCGTTGAGCTTGTCGGTCGCACGCCGCTGCTTCATCTTCGACGTTTCGCCCCGCCACCGTTAGCCGACATCTACGCTCAACTTGTGTACATGAACCCAGGCGGTTCGGTCAAAGACCGCGCCGCGCTGGGGATGATTCTCGACGCCGAGCGACGCGGGCTGTTGCGCCCCGGCTCGACGATCATCGAGCCGACGGCGGGCAACACCAGCATCGGCCTCGCGCTCATCGGTACGGCATTAATGATGCCGAATCATTCGCCACCGTCCGCCGGCTCGCCGCGAGCGAAGGCGTGCTCGGCGGTGGCTCCGCCGGTACAGTGGCCGCCGCCGCACGTCGCGTCGCTGAACGACTCGGTGCCGGCAGACGCATCGTCACGCTCTTCCCCGACGGGGCCGAGCGCTACATCAGTCAAGGGATTTTTGATTAGCGGGCAGCGAGCGGTACGGCCGTCATCTGCTTCCTGCTTTTACGACACACTGCTTACTGCTTACTTGCTCACTTAATTATTTTATGGGTTTCGCAACAACAGCAATTCACGCGGGCAACGAACCCGACCCGACGACCGGCTCGGTGACGGTTCCGATCTACCAAACATCAACCTACGCACAGGACGGTCTCGGCCGTCACAAGGGCTACGAGTACGCGCGGACGCAGAACCCGACGCGCCATGCCCTTGAGCGCAACATCGCGGCGCTTGAAGGCGCGCGGTTCGGTTATGCGTTCGCCTCCGGAATGGCGGCGATTGACGCGACGATGCGGCTTGTCAAAGCGGGCGAGCACGTCATCGTCTCCGACAATACCTACGGCGGCACATACCGTCTGTTCTCGCGCATCCTGGCGGGGTACGGCGTCGAGTTCACGTACGTCGACACCTCCGAAGTGAGCAACGTCGAGGCGGCGATCAAGACCAACACGACGATGGTATTCGTCGAAACGCCGACCAACCCGGTGATGATCGTCACCGATTTGCAGGCCGTCGCGGAGGTCGCCCATCGCGCCGGCGCGCGTGTCGTCTGCGACAACACCTTTATGTCGCCGTACCTTCAACAGCCGCTTGAGTTCGGCGTTGACATCGTGGTTCATTCCACGACTAAATACTTGAACGGCCATTCTGACAGCGTCGGCGGGGTCGTCGTGCTGAACGATGAGCAGGACGCCGAGTGGCTGGCCTTTGTGCAGAACGGCGCGGGCGCGATTCTGTCGCCGTTCGACTCGTGGCTGGTGCTGCGCGGAACTAAGACGCTGGCCGTCAGGATGGAGCAGCACGACCGTTCGGGGCGCGCCGTCGCGGCTTTTCTCGAAGAGCATCCGAAGGTCGAGAAGCTTTATTATCCGGGGTCGCTGTCACACCGTCAGCACGATCTGGCGAAGCGACAGCAACGCGGCTTCGGTGGCATGGTTGCATTCGACCTCGGCTCTCTCGATAATGCGCGGACTGTGCTCGAATCGGTGCGGATGTGTACGCTGGCCGAAAGCCTCGGCGGCGTCGAAAGCTTGATTTCGCACCCGGCGACGATGACGCATGCTTCGGTGCTTCCGGAAACGCGCGACCGGCTCGGCATCACCGACGGACTCGTGCGTATCTCGGTCGGGCTTGAAGACACGGACGACATCATCGCCGACCTGGATCAGGCACTGAACAAGATAGCTTGACTTCAAGAAACAGGATGAGCCACGAATTTCACGAATGAAATTACTAATGCACATCATCACAGGGCACTTATCACTTCGGTACTGATTGCTTCTTTATGATCGTAGAGATTCACGCGAAAACGGACGTTGGCCGCGTTCGGGCAGGCAACGAAGACAACCTTCTAGTGCTCGATTTGTCGCGCGCCAAGAGTTGGACCGGAAGCGACGGGGCGCCGCCGCCGGGTGATTTGTGTCGCTTTCCAGTCAGCGGCGAAGGGGCCGTGATGATCGTCTCCGACGGGATGGGCGGCGCGCTCGCGGGCGATGTCGCCAGTCGGATGACTGTCGAGACGGTACGCGACCTGCTTCTCGGAAAAATCGGCGAGGACGACGGCCTCCAGAGTCCGCCAGGCGTACCGTTAATTGAGCGACTGCGCGAGGCGACCGACATCGCTAACTACCGGATTCACCGTCGCAGCGTCGAAGACGCGCGATACACCGGGATGGGTGCGACGATGACCGGCGCGGCGATTACCGGCGACGGCATCGACTTTGTGCAGGTCGGCGACAGCCGCGGTTACGTCATTCGCGAGCAGCACATCAAGCTGGCGACCAAAGACCAATCACTCGTCCAGCAACTAATCGATGTCGGCCAGATCACCGAGCAGGAGGCCGAGACGCACATGTTCCGCAACGTCATCCTGCAGGCGCTCGGCGCGCAGTCCGAGATGACGCCGGTGTCGGGGCGCGTGCGCGTGCGCGCGGGTGACATTCTATTGCTGTGCAGCGACGGACTGTCCGGGAAATTGCGGGCAGAGGAGATGCGGCAGATCGTCGCAAATTCCGGCGGCAACCTCGCCCGCGCCTGCGAAGGACTCATCGGCGAGGCGAATCACCGCGGCGGCGAAGACAACATCACGGTCGTCCTTGCCAGGTTCACCGGCGACGACCTCACGCCACCCGACTCGGAGAAGATCACCGTCGAGTTAATTGATTTAATGGAAGGCAGCACGAACAGAGACGCGGAGGACGACGACACACACGAGACACTCAGCCCCGACCGCACGAGACCATAAATTCATTCTCCTGCCGCGAACGTCAACAAGACTCAACCTCACGCCGCCGCTTCGCCACCGACTTCACAATCGGACGCCCACCTTCAGCCGGCATCAAACGCGAGTCGTCACTAACCGTGAGTTGTCACTAGCCGTCACGGTTTTCATCACTGTCGATCAACCGCCTCACAGTTTCGCCAGTCTGGACGCCGCGCCAGTCGGGTACAGTGTCCACGCGGCGCACGTAGATGGACGCTCCCTGCAGGCGCTCGACCACGACCCGGTCGCCGGCTTCGAGCGGCTGTTCGCCTTCCGTCGGGTACGCCGTCCAGGTTGAACCGTAGACTTTGACTGCGCCTTCGTTGAGCGCGCCGCGGCTCGAAGAAACGACGGTGCCGATTTTGCCGGGCAGCGCGTCGATACCGGTTTTGAACCCGCCTGTTTCGCCTCCGCGCAAAAAGTAGTTGGCGAAGATCGTGCGCGAGGCGGCGGTGAGCGCGACTGAGACAATGAAAAATACGAGAAACTGGAGCGGATAGCTGAAGCCGACGAAGCCGGTGAGTGCCGCGGCCAACGCGCCGATGCCGAACCACAAGAGGACGAATCCGGACGTAAAAACTTCGGCAATGATGAAGATCACGCCGAGCATCGTCCACACAATCCACGCTAAGTCGTCGATCATTTCCGTTTACTACCGAGGCCGCTTCCGCAGCGCCGGCTCCAACAGTTCTGTCGAGTCGTCCATTACGCTTTCGCGGTGAACGAACTGCGCGGTCGACGCTTCAGGCAAACCGCGTGAGAGGAGATTCTTTGCCGAGTGTGGGCATCGTCGCCTTTGCGTCACGCCCCTGTCAAATCTGAAGCGCGGACGTCTCGCGTCACATTGCCGCCGCACGACCCCGTCAGCGAGGCCGAGGCTTCAGCCCCTAAACATATTTTTCATGACAAACCAGACGTTCGCCGGGCGCTCCGCCAGACGCCGCATGAAGTACGGGTACCAGTGCTTGCCGTACGGAACGTAGACGCGCATGTTGTAGCCGTCGCGCGCCAACTGTTCCTGTAAGTTGCGCCGCACGCCGTAGAGCATCTGAAACTCGAAGGCGTTCTTGCCGATGCCTTCGCGCCCGACGAAATTGATGGTCGCCTCGATCATCCGCGGGTCATGCGTCGCAATGCCGTGGTAGACGCCGCTCGAAAGCAGCATGCGCATCAACTTAATGTAGTTATCGTCAACGTCTTTCTTGTCGGGGAATGCGACCTCCGGCGGCTCGTTGTAAGCACCCTTGCAGAGCCGAATGCGCGCCGGGATTTTGAGCAGCTCGCGCACGTCCGTTTCGGTGCGCCGCAGATATGACTGCACGACAATGCCGACATCGTCGATTCCGAACTCCCCACGCAGTCGCTTGAAGATGTCGAGCGTCACCTGCGTGACGGCCGAACCCTCCATGTCAACGCGCACAAAGTTACCCCGCCGCGCGGCGTCGGCGACCACCGTCCGCGCGTTCCCATATGTCAGCTCAGGATCAACGTCGAGTCCGAACTGCGTCAGCTTGATCGAGACGTTGGAGCGAATGCCGGTGTCGTCGATACGCGACAGGATGCGCAGGTACTCGCGCACTTCTTCGTTGGTTTCCTCGACGCGCGTCACCGACTCGTTCAGGTGGTCGAAGGAGGCGGTGCAGCCAAGCGCGTTCAGTTTGCGAATCTCGGCGATTGTCTGCTCGATATCCTCGCCCGCGACGAAGCGCGTGGTCAATTTTTTGAAGGGGCTGAAGCGGGTCGCGAAATCTTTCAACCCCTCGTGGCGCGACAGATATAGGAGTGCGTTTCGTGTAACCATGGTGCTGTTTAGATGTGACCAGGTGTCGTAAATTCGAGTCCGCGTGATATAAATCTTCGACGGCGGCGCGGGACGGACAGTATGCTATTCTTGGCGGCGATTTCCCAATCGCCCACGTGATTACTTGAGAGCCGGTCGTCCCTCGAACACTACAAGCCGCATGCGCTGGAAGCTGCTCGTCATCACCTCGCTGGTCACCGCCATCGTCGGCGCGGGCGCGAGCCTCGCCATTATCTATTGGCTGCTCGGCCCGACCCGAAGTATTCAAACGCCGAGCACCCCGCTCTTCGGCACGCTTCTGATTCCCATCACCGCCATCACCGCCGCCAGCATTTTTGTCTACCGTCATACTTCACGCCGGCGTGTGCTGCAAGCCGCCGCAACGACGCTGCTGGCGGCGACTTTGACGCTCGGCGCGTTCGTTGTCGCGACCATGTTTTTCAATTAGTCTTCCGCGCCGCCGCTGAACCCGACGCCCGCAACCGTCATCACCGTTTGGGTCTTGATCCGGCATCAGTTTACCACCCCGCACCGAGGCGGGCATCAGTTCTCCGCCGCCCCGCCTAAGCCAAGCTCGCGCTGTATCGGGCGCAGCGCGTCGATGACGAAGCGAATGTGCTCGTCCATGTCGACGCCGAGTTCCGCCGCGCCGTCGCGGATGTCATCGCGGTTTACCGTGCGGGCGAAGGCTTTGTCCTTCAACTTCTTTTTCACCGACGACACTTCCAAATCATCGAGGCTGCGCGAAGGACGCACCAGCGCACACGCGACGAGGAACCCGCACAGTTCGTCGGTCGCAAACAGCGCGCGCGCCATCACCGTGTCGCGCGGCACGCCGGTGTACGATGCGTGCCCCATGATCGCGCGAATGACCCGGTCGGGATAGCCGCGCCCGCACAGGATGTTCGCGCCCTTGAACGGATGCCCGCCCGCGTCCGGGTCGGGGAACATCTCGTAATCGAAGTCGTGCAGCAGACCGACGATTCCCCACTCATCGGCGTCGATTTCTGCCCCGCCGTAGCGCGGCGCGCAGGCGCGCATCGCCGCCTCGACCGCGATGGCGTGCTGCCGCAGACTCTTCCCCTTCGTGTACTCGCACAGCAGTTCCCAAGCATTCTGTCGGTCAAGCATCATTTTCTCGTGTCTCCTCAATTCTCAAAAGTGACAGGTGACAGGACACTGCTGGGCGATTTCGGAATGTGGATTTCGGATTGCGGATTAGCAAACCAACTCGCGATTCTTTTGATTGCTGCTTCCATTCGCATTCCGCAATCTGAAATCCGCAATTATCTTGTCACCTGTCACCCGTCCCTTTTGAGTAAGTTGCCGGGCAAAGTTTCTCACGTCTCACGGCGGCGTTCCATCCACGCACCTCATCCCGGAGTATCACGTCCGAGCGCCGGTCACAACCTTGCCCGCTATTTTCCCATCAACTACAATGTCAAACATACTGTCCGTCGATTGATCTACCGATGAAACCTTTCTTATATGCGGCGCTCGCGGGTTACTTGGTGGCCGCGATTCATACCATCCTGGCGTTCGTCAACAAGCGGCGCGCGGTCGAACGTGTGTCCGTGTTGGCGCTCGCCTTCGGATTCGCCACACACACCGCCGCAATTGCCACCGACTGGATCACAGACGGCCACTACCCGCTCTTCCACTTACACGAAACGATCTCGTTTCTGGCGTGGACGTTGGTCATCGCTTACGGCCTTGCGGTCTATCGTTACCGCGCGCAGCAGGCGCTCGGCGTGTTCACGTTGCCGCTGGTGACCGGCCTCGTCCTTTTGTCGCACGTGATGCGCGGTACCGCCGTGGGCGCGCCGCCGGAGAGGGTGCTCAGCGGCGATGCGGCATGGCTCTTCCCGGTGCATACGACGCTGCTGTTTTTCGCGTACGCATCTTTTTTCGTGGCATTCGCGGCGAGCGTGATGTACCTCTGGCAAGAGCGCGAACTGAAGTTGAAAACGTTCAGCGCCATCTTCCACCGCCTGCCGTCGCTGACAACCGTCGACGACATCGGCACGACCGCCGCCGGCGCCGGCTTTACGCTGCTGTCGCTCGGCATCGTGACGGGCATAGCCTGGTCTTCGTCGCGAACCGGGCGGGCGTGGCACAACGATCCGATTGAGATTTTCGCATTGCTGACATGGGTGCTGTACCTGGCATTGATTCACTATCGCGCGCAGTGGCGCGGGCGCAAAGCGGCGTGGCTCGGCGTCGCCGGCTTCGGCCTGGTGCTGTGCACTTTTCTCGGTGCGATCTTAATGGGCGGCTACCATGTGTTTGGATGAGATGACCACACGCACGCGCCGCGTGACGTAAACTGATGTCAATTGTTCTCATCGGACTTAACCACAAAACGGCGCCCATCGAGGTGCGCGAGCGTCTGGCATTTACGGACGACGCCTGCGCCGCGGGCCTGCGCGCGCTGGTCGATGGCGAGGTCGTCCGAGAAGGGTTGATCGTTTCGACGTGTAACCGCGTCGAGGTTCTGACCACCGCCGGCAACGGGCGCGAACAGGAGGCCGCCGCGCGGGTCGGGAGTTTCCTCTGCGAGTCGCGCTCGCTTCCCCGCGAGTCATTCACCGAGTATCTTTATACGCACCGGGATGAAGCGGCGGTGCGCCACGTCTTCCGCGTCGCGTCGTCGCTCGATTCAATGGTGGTCGGCGAGCCGCAGGTGCTCGGCCAGGTGCGTCACGCCTACACGCTCGCCGTCGACGCGGGAACAGCCGGTCGCGTGCTGCATCGGTTGGTGCATCACGCCTTCCGGGTCGCGAAGCGCGTGCGGACGGAGACGGGCATCGCTTCTTCAGCTGTCTCAATCAGCTTCACCGCGGTCGAACTGGGGCGCAAAATCTTCGGCTCGCTGAAGGGTGCGACAGTACTCGTTGTCGGCGCCGGCGAGATGGCTGAACTGGCGACGAAGCACCTGACGAGCGCCGGGGCGACGCACATCCTCGTCGCCAACCGGACTGAGCGTGCGGCGCGCGAATTGGCCCAACGGTTCGGCGGTGAGGCAGTCGATTACGAGCGGCTCAGTTCGCATCTTGGTGCCGCGGACATCGTGATCTGCTCGACCGGCGCAGGCGAGTACATCATCACCCCTGAGATGGCAACGCGCGCCCTCGAAGAGCGGCGCAACCGCCCCGCGTTCTTCATCGACATCAGCGTGCCGCGTAACGTCGACCCGGCGGTCGGCGAACTCGACAATCTGTTCGTCTTCGACGTGGATGACTTAGAAGCGGTCGTCGCCTCAAACGTTCGCGAGCGCGAGCGCGAGGCGGAGCGCGCGGAGTTGATCGTCGAATCCGAGGTGATGCAGTTCCAACAGGTGTTGCGTGATCTTGATCTCGGCCCGACCGTCGGCGCGCTCCGTGAAAAATTGCATGCCATCGCGCGCGACGAGATGAAGCGTCAGCGCCAACGTCTCGGCGATTTAACCCCGGAGCAGGAGCAGGCTGTAGAGGCGTTGCTGCTGTCGACCGTCAACAAGATTTCGCACCCCATCATCAACCGCCTGCGCCGCTCATACGACACCGGCGAAGAAGATAACGTTAAGGCGTGGCGCGATATCTTCCAGCTTGAAGAGTGAATCGTTGTGATCTTGAGCATAAAAGTATGGCACACTCTTCAGGCGATTGTGCCGACGTGCACGTCAACATGGCACATCACATGAAAGAGCGTTTCGTTATCGGCTCGCGCGGTTCAAAGCTCGCTCTGTGGCAGGCCGGGTGGGTTAAAGCGCGACTCGCCGAACTCCGGCCCGATGCCGAGGTGCATATCGAAATTATTAAGACCTCCGGCGACGTGATGCGCGACGTGCCGCTGGCGATCATCGGCGGCCAGGGCGTCTTCACCAAAGAGCTTGAAGAGGCTCTCCTCGCCGGCCGCATCGACATCGCGGTGCATTCCTTAAAAGACCTACCGACGATTATTCCAGAGGGCCTGGCGATCACCGCGATCACCGAGCGCGAAGACGCGCGCGACGCGCTGGTGCTGCGCGCCGGGGTCACTACCGCCATCGCTGCTGATGGCGGCGATCAACCCTCGGTGCGCGACCTACCGACGGGCGCGGTGGTTGGCACGTCGAGTCCGCGGCGACTCGCGCAACTAAAGTACCTGCGCCCGGATTTGACGATCAAAGATTTACGCGGCAACGTCGACACGCGGTTGCGCAAGCTCGATGGTGGCGACTATCAAGCAATCATCCTCGCTTCGGCAGGCCTGCGGCGTCTCGGGCTGGGGCACCGCATCAGCGCAGCCATCCCGACGACGGAGATGCTCCCCGCCGTCGGCCAGGGCGCGCTCGGCATCGAAATCCGCGCCGCCGACGCTGAAACCAAAGCGCTCGTCGTCCAACTCGACCACGAACCAACGCGCGCGGCATGCACCGCGGAGCGCGCTCTGCTCCGCACACTTGGTGGCGGCTGCCAGGTTCCCATCGCCGCCCACGCTGTTGTCGCCGACGCTCGCATGCATCTGTCGGGATTGGTCGCGGGACTCTCCGGCGACACGGTTATTCGGGACGCCGTCGAAGGCGAAGCCAACGACGCCGTCGGTTTGGGCCGCACGCTGGCAGGCCGCCTCCGGGAACGCGGCGCGGTGTCTCTTCTTTCAGGGCTGGTGAATTAACCGATCAACCGACCGCCGCGGCCCGCCCCAACACTCATCATGTCGGAACACGAACCATCCATCATCAACACCAGCGATTCAGCTTTGTCACCCGCGCCGCCGCTCCGGGGTCGGACGGTGATGATGACGCGCGCCCTCGCGCAGGCCGCCGAGTTTAGCGCCGCGCTCGAAGGCTTGGGCGCGCGCGTCGTGGCGTGCCCGACCATCGAGATTGTCGAGCCGGAATCTTTCGCGTCACTCGACGAAGCGATTGATAATCTCTACGGCTACGACTGGCTGATCTTCACGAGCGTCAACGGCGTTGAGTATTTCCTGCGGCGCTTAGAGGAGCGTGGGCACGAGATCGAGGAAATCGACGACCTGCGCGTGTGCGCCATCGGTGCGGCGACGGCCGAGCGATTGTGCGAAGCGCGTGTGCATGTCGATGTCGTGCCGGAGCATTCCAAAGCCGAAGGCGTTTTCGACGCCCTCGAACGCTTTCTCGGCGGGCGCGAGAATCTTAAGCACCTCAACTTTCTGATTCCGCGCGCGGCGGTGGCGCGCGACTACCTTCCGCAGGCGCTCGAAGGGGCCGGGGGGCGCGTCGACGCGGTCACGGCCTACTGCACCGTCCCTCCACGCCGCACCGACCGCGCGCGCATCGAGGCAATGCTTGTTGGCGGGGCTGTCGACTGCGTCACCTTCACCAGTTCATCGACCGTTCACAACCTGGCACGGCTGTTTGACACAACGGATTTGAGTGAATTGCTCTGTGGCGTCCGCGTCGCGTGCATCGGCGACATCACGGCCAGCACGGCGGCGGAGTACGGTCTGACGACCCACATCCAGCCGGACGAGCACACAACGCCCGCGCTGGCACGCGCCATCGCCGCCTGCTTTTCTGAAAATCCCGTTGGATGAATTGAAGGCCACAGTCGACTTCGGTGCCGGATCGAACGACGCGCGGCGGCATTCAATCTCGTCAAAATTAAATCGCGCGGCTTGTGTGTTAAACTCCGATTTATGCGCAAAGGACGTGTACTGATCGTTGACGACGAACCGGCGACGGCTGAGAGTTTGAGTCAACTCCTTGCCGCACGCGGGTACGACACAGCGGCGGCGGCCGA
This sequence comes from Pyrinomonadaceae bacterium, assembly GCA_013816505.1. GTDB lineage: Bacteria > Acidobacteriota > Blastocatellia > Pyrinomonadales > Pyrinomonadaceae > JACDEG01. The sequence goes on from JACDEG010000132.1 coordinate 12,131, forward strand.
TGGCGTGGCCGGCCTCCAGCACGTCGAAGAGTTCGCCCCTTCCGTCATCATCACCGATATCTTGATGCCCCACCTCGACGGGTTCGGCCTGCTCCGTCAAATCCGTAAACATCACCCGGAGATTCCCGTGATTCTGCTGACCGGACGGGGTTCGGTTGAGATGGCGGTGCGCGCTATCCAGGAGGAGGGTGCGTACCATTATTTCGAGAAACCGATTGACCTCAATAAGCTCAGCCACGTCGTTGAACGCGCCATCCAGGACGGCGCGGCGCGGCGCGACATCGAGGCGCTTCAACGTCAATTGCGTGAGCATGGGATGTTCGGCGAACTCGTCGGAGAGTCCGCCCCGATGAAGGAAATTTACACGTTGATCGAACAGGTCTCCCCTTCTTCGGCGTCTGTTCTGATCACCGGCGAATCGGGAACCGGTAAGGAGTTAGTGGCGCGCACGGTTCACAATCTCAGCCCGCGCAAGAACGCGGCGTTCATCGCCATCAACTGTTCCGCCATCCCCGACACGTTGATGGAATCTGAACTCTTTGGCCACGAAAAAGGAGCCTTCACCGGCGCGTCCTCCCGCCGCCAAGGCTGCTTTGAACTAGCCAGCTCCGGCACACTGTTGCTCGACGAAATCGCCGAGATGCCGACCATGCTGCAATCAAAGCTGCTTCGAGTTCTCGAAGAGCGGATGGTGCGACGGCTCGGCAGCGCGCAGGAGATTTCGGTCGATGTGCGTGTGCTGGCGGCCACCAACCGCGACCCGCACGAAGCCGTCCGGGCCGGCGTGTTTCGCGAGGACCTGCTCTATCGCTTGAATGTCATCA
>JACDEG010000582.1 GCA_013816505.1 Pyrinomonadaceae bacterium
CATCAGCGCTGAACAAAAGCCAGCGCACAGTTTTGAGTAGCCGGTTTTCAGATCACAACTCAAAACTGAAAACCGCTCACCTTTGCCTTTTACCTTTTCACTTTTGCCTTCTTTCTCTGTGCCCTCTGTGTAACCTCTGTGTCTCTGTGTTACATCTTTTCCTTACTCACTCAAGAAACCTTTCGCGCGTCTCAGGCGGCGGCAGCAGACACTCGTCCGTCCGACCGAACCACGTGTAGCGGTGGCGCGCGATGATGTCGTAGAGAAAATCGCGGACGGATCGAGGCACAACTGCGCCGAGCCGGCTGAGCCAGGCCCACACGCCGCCCATGTTCTTCTGGATTCGCAGCACGGCTTCTGACTTCGTATGCACGCCGAAGTCATCAACAAACACGACGGTCTGTGGCGGCCCCGACCCGCCGTCGGCGCCGAACCTGTTGCGCCACGTGCTGCCGTTGATCGGCGCGAAGTTAATGATGGGTTGCCGCTCGTGACGGAGGATGAATCGCACGCTGCCGTCGCACAGAAGACAGTTGGCGTCGAAGAACAAAACTGGGCGGGCGCTTTCGACGGTGTGAGCTTGGGACATGATGTTTGCGGCTGTTTCCCTTCTGACCCGGATTATACAGCGACAGTTCAGTGGAGCGCCCCGACTCACGTGCGGCCACGTCAGGCGTGTTATAGAATCCAGGCGCTGGCGACGTGAATATCGTGCCTGCCCCCCTCGCGCCTCATCAGGCGAAAGTAGAGCGAAAGTCAGGCGAAGATCGTCGAAAACATAATCTTGACCGAAATGAGTTGCACATGACTTTAGCCGTCAAAATCAGTCTTGCCGCTTCTGGCTTCTACTTACTGACCGGGATGCTGATCGGCGTGCTGAAGTACCAGCGAACGATGACCAGCGAGGCGCACCGCGCACCTGTCTATGTGGACATCGCGCACCGCGCGGCATTCATGTACAGCTTCGCCGCGCTGGTGATCGCAAAGTTAATCGAGTACAGCCCTTACTCGGAAGCAGTGCAAATCGGCGCCAGCGGACTGGTGCTCGTCTTCTTTACGCTGACCATTTTCGGCTATCTCGCTCATGGCATCCGAGACGAAACCGACAACCTTTTCCGCGAACGCAATTTCACCACGACGTGGTATATGTACGCGCTAATCGCCGCCGAAATTGGCGGCTTCGCCGTGATCCTGTGGGGCTTCCTCTCGACGCAGGTCTTCGGCAAATGATGAGCGCCGTCACAAACTTATGGAACAGATCGTCTTTCTCGACCGCGACGCATTAATCGCCGATCTGCGTCAGCCCTCTTTCCCACACGAGTGGCGCGAGTACGGCGCGACCGTTCCAGGCGAAGTCGTCGAGCGCCTGCGCGACGCGACCATCGCGATCACCAACAAAGTCCCACTGCGCGAGGCCGATCTGCGGCAGTTACCACGACTCAAGTTCATCGCGGTCGCCGCAACTGGAATGGACAACGTCGACCTCGATTATTGCCGCGCGCACGGCGTCGGCGTCGCGAACGTGCGCGACTACTCGGTGCATTCGCTCCCCGAACATGTCTTGATGATGATGCTCGCGCTACGCCGCAGCCTGATGAATTACCGCGAAGATTTGCGACGCGGCGCGTGGCCGCGGTCGAGACACTTCTGCATCCTCGATCACCCGATCCACGACCTTGATCGAAGTACGCTCGGCATCGTCGGTTACGGCACGCTCGGTCGCGCGGTCGAACAGTTGGCGCGGGCGCTCGGGATGAAGATTCTGATTGCAGAGCACAAGGGCGCGGCGGCGGCACGCGACGGGCGCACGCCGTTCGACGAAGTGCTGCGCACAAGCGATGTCGTCACACTGCACGTGCCGCTCAACGCCGAGACGCGGAATTTGATTGGAGCGGCGGAATTGGCCGTGATGCCGCGCCACGCGCTGTTGATTAACTGTGCGCGCGGTGGTGTGGTGGATGAAGCGGCGCTGGCTGCGGCACTCCGGGAAGGGGTGATCGCCGGCGCGGGCGTCGACGTGTTAAGCAGCGAGCCACCGCGCAACGGCAACCCGTTGCTTAACGTCGACCTGCCTAACCTGATCCTGACGCCCCATGTCGCCTGGGCCAGCCGCGAAGCGATGCAGACGCTCGCCGATCAACTCATCGACAATATCGAAAAATCAGTGACGAGCGATGAAGACTGAGTAAAAGCATGACGCCTTCAACTCAGTCCTCATCACTCAAGTAAAAGCATGACGCGCTCAACTCAGTCGTTGTCACTCAGTCCTCACTACGTAACTATGGTTGTGCGGTGGCGTGTTCTTCCGGGTGCTCGGCGGTGTAGAGGCGGAGTATTTCCTGACCCTGGCGTGAGCGCGGATCAATCGTGCGGAGATGCTTAGGCCCCTGCATCTCCCACAGCGCGGTCACCTGCCCATCCTTTTCGACGGCGTGATAGGTAATCTCTTCGGTGCTTGTGGGCGCCGGCGGGGTCGTCTCCTGCTCTGGTGCTGCTATTGTCGCCTGCTGCTGTGACGCGTCGTCCGCTTCCGACGCAGGGGCCAGCGCGTTTTCGTTCTCTGCCATTGTTTTTCTCTCCGATATATTTATTTTTAGTGTGAATTGCGAAAGATTGTGGCACACGCTCGCCGCGTGTGTCTAGCGGCTCGCCTTCGCTGAAAACTTCTAACGGAGAGTTGTTCCGAGGGGCGGCGGTGGCGGTTAGCCAGCGAACCCGCTTGAGAATTCCAACGGTCGCAATGCGAGCGCGAACTCGACGGCGCGGCGCGGCGCGACGACGCCCCACCCCTGGCGGTCGATCTCGATGCCGGGCAGACGCTCGGCGGTGTCGATCAGGATGCGCTTCACCTGCTGCGGAGTCAGGTGCGGATTAGCTTCGAGCATGCACGCGATGATCGAAGAGACTATCGGCGCGGCGAACGACGTGCCGTCGACGTACTTGTAGTGCTCGCTGATGACATCGCCTTCACGTAGCTTGATGGTAATCAGGTGACGCAGTAGGTGCGTCGGCAAATCGCGCGCCTGGTAGAGGTCGTGGTCGATCTTCGGGTGCGTTTCGATGATCGAACGCAACTGATTGTCGGGCGCGCGTTCGAGCGTCGCGTAGAGTTCGGCCTCGGCGGCGGTCGGCGTGTGCGGCAGAATCGGCGCCGGAACCCAGATGCTGGGCGCGATCACTTCCGGCTTTTGCAGCCCGTCGAAAGTCGGCCCGTAGGACGAGCGGTACATCCCACGCCGCGCGCGATCAAGCGAGTTCTGGTCGTCGAGTCCACCGACCGCAATCGACGCCGGTGCGCTCGCCGGGGGCAGCACGGGGTGGCCCGGCTCAAGACCGGCGTTACCCGCCGCGCAGACGACGATCAAACCTTCGCGCACCGCCCGCTCGACCGTTTTCGACAGAGGGTTACGCAGGTACGATTCTTCTTCGTCGCCGCCCGCCGAGATGTTGACGACGCAGATGTTGTACTGCTCGCGATGGCGCATCACCCATTCGAGGCCGCGCTGGATGTTCCTCTCCGGGATGCGACCGGACTTGCTGAGCTTCACCAGGACAAGGTTGGCCGCGGGCGCGATGCTGCGGTAGAACCCTCGCGACAGCGTGCCGTTCCCGGCGGCGACGACCGAGGTCATCATCCCGTGCCAACTCGACGAGTCGGCGGTTTCAAGCGTCAACTGGCCGCGCGGCACGATGTTGTGATACGCGAGGATGCGATTGTGCGGCGTTGTCAAATCGGGGTGCGCGTAAAAGCCCGAATCGAGAAACGCGATGGTCACGCCGCGCCCGGTGAAGCGAGCGTCGGCGTCCATCCTGAGCGGC